>JBHWRK010000177.1:0-10028 GCA_043426715.1 Trueperella sp.
GGGTACCGTCACCTGCAGCGCGGCCGGGCCACGACGAGTTTCGCCAACGCCATACTCAACACGAGTCCCCGGGTGTAAACGCGCACCGATCGGGACGGAACTGGCCGGAAGATAGACTTCTTGGCCGTCGTCGCCGGAAATAAATCCGAAGCCCTTCTTCTGATCGAAGAACTTCACTTTCCCTGTAGGCACCTGACGCTCTCTTTCTTAACGTTGTTGTACTTCTCCTTATTATGACACTTTCTTCGCTGAGTGGCTTCTTGCGATCTCGCCCATATCGGCCCATCTCACGTGAGCCAGCGGGGAGAAGTCCACTTCGCCGAAGGCACAGAACCTATATTTCCAACTTTCAGTCCTGATACCTTTGTGTTGCGAACCGCACGCACGCCCGTTTTCAGGAGGTCCGGTTGAAGAAGTCGCACGTTGCCGCTGTTGGCCTGTTTGTGCTTGGAGCTGTGCTCATGCCGGCTACCGCGTTTGCCGCGCCGCCGATGGATTTAGAGTCTCATTTTACTGACGATGCGGACGTGGCAAGCAACGACGCCGAGATCGAGTCGGCACTCGCATCGATCCCCGGCAAGGATCTATGGGTCGTCACGGTGAACAACACCGACGGCCTTACTGCACAGATTTGGGCCGAGGAGACTCACGCGAAGAGCGGGATGGACATCTACGACGGCGTGGTGGTCATCTCGATCGATAACAGCGAGGTGGGCTGGCACGCGCCTGGCCCCGAGCCTGGCGTCACCGAGCTTGGCATCAACAAGTCGCTCAATGACGAGATCATGGGCCTCATGTCGGACGGCGATTGGGACGAGGCCATCCTTGGTCTTGCGCAGAACGTCGATTCTGTGGCGAGGGGAGGAAACCCGGTGGTTGGTGGTCCGGAACCGTTCCCGTGGGCCGCGGTTGGTGGCGGCGCGCTCGCGATTGCGGGTGGCGCGGCTGGCGTGTCCGCGGTGCGTAAGCGCAAGAGCGTGGCCGAGCTTACGTCGAACGCTGACAAGCAGGTGCAGGAAGCGTCCAGTGCGCTTCTTGAGACCGACGACGACGTTCGGGCGGCGGCCGCAGAGCTTGAGTTTGCTCGAGCCGAGTTTGGTCTTGAAGCAACTCAGGATTTCCAAAAAACCCTCGAGACTGCTCGAAATGCCACGCAAAAGGCGTTCCAGTATCACGGCATGCTCCATGATGCGGACCCGGAGACTCCCAGCGAGAAGGTCGAGCTGTCTACCAAGATTAACGAACTCGTCGGTGCCGCGAAGAAGGCCCTTGCCGAGCACACGAAGCAGTTTTCCGAGTTGCGCGATCTCGCCGCGAACGCGGATTCAAAGGTTGCGGAGATAGCTACTCGCATCCGGGAAATAGCAAGCAGCCGGGACCTTGGCGAAAAAACAATCAGCAATCTCGAGGTGAACTATCCGGCATCATCTCTCCAGACCTTGCGCACCTATCCTGAGCAGGTTGCGCACCTGTTGACGGCGACCGAAGAATCGTTGACGACCGCTCGCGAGGAGCTCGAGGCCGGCGACCGCAATGGTGCCGTTCCATATATTCGCATGGCGGAAGGTACGCTCGACCAAGCGTCCCAGCTTAATGAGATCCTGCTCAACGCGCCGAACGTGCTCGCTGACAAACGGCAAGAAGTTTCGGCCCAGATCGATTCCCTTTCCTCCGACATCGTGGACGCAAATAGGCTCGCGCCGAATGACCCTGTCGTGACCCCACTGAGGAGCACAGCAGAAGAGGTTATTCGCCGTGCGAAAGCTGGCCAGACCGATCCTTTCCGCATGGCCGAGGAGCTCCACGACGCGGAGATGAATATCGACATGGCGCTTGAGTCGTTCCGTCAAGCGGACGAAGCACGAAAGAAGTTTGAGACCGATGCCGAGCAGGCGCGTAGGCTGGCAGATCAGGCCATCCGTGAAGCTGACGAAACAATTTCGCGTTACCGTGCTTCGACTCGCTCGGGAGCACGCGAGCAACTCGCCCGCGCACACGACGCCTACGGCCAAGCGATGAACGACGACGATCCGCGCCGCAAGATTCGCCTTTTCGAGGCGTCCCGGCAGGCGGCCACCCGAGCGCGCCAGGCCGTTTTCAATGACATCGACCAGTCCTACCGTAACGGCCCCTACGGATCGGGCGGATACCGTTCGGCTGGCATGGACTCCTATGCGGGGGCTATGGCAGGTTCGATCATCGGCGGGCTTGCTCGTGGCATTATCCTCGGTGGCCTCGCAAATGGCGGCGGCAGGCGACCTCGCGGTGGCTCAGGTGGCGGCTTTGGCGGTGGCGGCTTTGGCGGCGGATCCATGGGCGGAAGCAGGCCGACTGGTGGTCGCAGAGGCTTCTGATCGTAGGCCACTCGGTGCACCAGCCGGAATGAGACCGGAGGCGACGCACCGTCGTCATCAAAATAAATTTTGTACGTGTCAACACAGAGTAAAACAACCAGAAAGGTCACTCTCATGGCAGAAAAGCAGTCCATCCTCGGACGTATTTCCCAATTGGCAAAGGCCAACATCAACGCGCTGGTCGATCGCGCGGAGGACCCGCAGAAGATGCTCGATCAGATGGTTCGTGACTACACGAACTCGATCGCCGAGGCTGAAGATGCCGTCGCGGTGACCGTGGGCAACCTTCGCCTTGCGGAGGCCGACTACAACCAGGACATCAAGTCTGCGCGCGAGTGGGGCCAGAAGGCTCAGGCCGCCGTCATCAAGGCAAATGAGATGCGCGAGGCCGGCAACGACGAGGGCGCTAGCAAGTTCGACAACCTGGCCCGCGTGGCTCTCGAGCGCCAGATCCAGTACGAGGGTGAGGCCAACGCGTCGGAGCCGATGATCACCTCCCAGCAGGAGGTCGTGGACAAACTCAAGGCCGGTCTGAACGTCATGCGTGGCAAGCTCGATGAGCTGAAGACCAAGCGCGACCAGCTGGTGGCACGCCAGAAGAGTGCCGATGCCCAGAACCGCGTCCAGGACGCTATCGGTTCGATCAACGTACTTGACCCGACATCGGAGCTTACCCGCTTCGAGGATCGCGTGCGTCGCCAGGAGGCTATCGCCGCAGGTCGCGCCGAAGTGCAGGCCTCATCGATCGAAGATCAGTTCGCTGAGCTCGAGGCATCGACAGACACGTCTGAGATCGAAGCGCGCCTTGCCGCACTACAAGCGGGTGAAGAGCCCAAGGCCATCGAGGGCAGGGAATTTACGGATTACTAAAGCCTTCCCGCGAACCAGCACTTGCATCGGTCCGGGATGAGTGAGTGAAGGTTGCCCCGATTGGAGGTCCTCGGAGTATCGCTCTGAGAGGACTCTGCCTTTCGGGGCACCTTATGTCCAAATTCCGCTAAAATTCAAGATATGTATTTGCTCATCGACGGCGAGAATATTGATGCCACCCTCGGCGTGAACATCCTTAAACGCGCTCCTCATCCAGAAGAACGCCCACGCTGGGATCGTGTTTTAAAATACGATCCTTGGGCGGATGGCCAGGACAGGCAGGAGCCAGGAGACAGCACCGACGCCTTCGAACGTGGTGCGACCGGCCTCTTCTTCCTTAACGCGAAGCAACGCACGGCCATGACGTTTGTGCAAGCGCTGCTCGCAATCGGTTGGCAGCCAATTCTGCTCACATCAGACGAACCAAACGTCAAGATTGTGGATGCGGGAATCCAAAAAACCTTGGTGGCCATCCAAGACACACGCCCGGGTGTGGATATCATCATCGCCTCACACGACGTCGACTACCTGCCTCAAGTAATCAGCCTGCTGGAAGCCGGTCACCGCGTTGCCATTATGTGCTTCCGGGAATACCTCTCGGCACAACTGGCTGAGCTTGAAAATCGCGGACTGACAATTGTGGATTTGGAGTACGACGTGGGGGCATTCAACCAGATGCTCAACCGAATCCACCCCATCGACCTGCAGGACTTCGATCCTGTGGCGTTCCTCTGAGTATCGCGTTCCTCTAAATACCGGGTCGGCCGTTCGCTATGGATCCAAGTAGTGACGGCTATGCTCGAGATGTTTTTCGGGGAAATTCACAGGGAAATGTGCGCTTGGGTCGTACAACCGTGTGGATGGGTTCTCGCCGCAACGAATTTTGGGGCAAGATTGACATATGGTCGCACAGCTAGGAAACGACAAACCCGACGCAAAAATTTTGGTGGTCGACGATGAGCCGACGATTCGTGAGCTCCTCTCGGCCTCTCTCCGATTCGCTGGCTTCGATGTTGCTACTGCCCAAGACGGCGCAGAAGCACTTCGAGCGCAGCGAGATTTCCAAGCTGACCTCGTAGTTCTCGACATCATGTTGCCCGATATGGATGGTTTCCATGTTCTCGAGGCTCTTCGTGAGCGCGAACCGGATCTACCTGTTCTTTTTTTGACAGCGAAGGATGACGTTCAAGACCGCGTGCGCGGGTTGGAAATCGGCGCGGATGATTATGTGACCAAGCCGTTCTCCCTCGAGGAGGTCGTGGCTCGAATCCACGCTATTCTTCGTCGCACTCATCCAGAAGACGATGACTCGGATATCCTGCGCTATCACGATTTGGAGATGCGCGAGGATTCGTACGAGGTACGCAGGGCAGGTCGCGAGGTTGACCTCTCTCCCACGGAATACCAGTTGCTGCGCTACCTGCTGATCAATGCTGAGCGTGTGGTGTCAAAGATTCAGATTCTCGAGCACGTGTGGGATTACAACTGGGAGGGCGAGGCGTCGATCGTCGAGTCCTATATTTCGTATCTGCGCCGAAAGATTGACAGCGCCGAGGCCCTTGGCATCACTGACCCTGAGGAAGCAGCAACCATCGAACCCCTCATTCACACCAAGCGCGGGATCGGTTACGTGCTCCGGCGAGCCAAATGACGGCTACACATTTTCGAGATCACCGGCCTACGCCGAAGGTATGGCGGACACTATCTGTTCGCATCGTCTTCGCGTTCATGTTGCTCATGGCGTTCGTGCTGGTCACGATCTCGTGGCTGGCCACCGTCACGCTCCGTGGTTCGCTCATCGACGAGACTGATCGGAACTTGAGGTCATCGGGCCGCACGATGGCCACGGTGACGATCGAGCAGTTACTCGACGATTCACAGTCTCAGGTGCTCCCCAACGAGTTCTATCTCTTCATCACCTACAACAACCCGTACGGCGACGGCGTGGCCACGGAGTTTACGGTGGTTAATCCGATGATTGCCGAAGAGAACGGAACACCAGCCGACCCGCAAGATCTTGCCCAACGCTCCACGTCGGCACCCTTCACCGTTTCCTCCACACTGGAGGGGCAGGAGTGGCGCATCATCAGGGCGGACCTCACGTATTCGCCCACGAATCTCACCTCGGTCGGGTCGGTGGTCATCGGCCTTCCCATGGAGCCGATCGAGGAAACCGTTCGAAACCTCGCCGGCGCCCTCGCGACCCTCGTTCTCATCACGCTGGTGCTCGGCGCGCTTACGGCATATCTCATCGTCGACCAATCTCTGACCGGCCTGCGCGATATCGAGCGAGCCACCCATGAAGTGGCAGCCCGCAACCTCTCCGTACGAGTGCCTACCGGTGTTGAGGGTTCCGAAGTAGCGCTCCTGGGAGAATCGATCAACCGCATGCTCTCCCGCGTCGAAGAGTCCTTCGAGGCACAGGCGGCCCAAGAAAAGCGCATGCGTCAATTCGTGTCAGACGCTTCCCACGAGCTACGCACGCCCCTGGCCACCATTCGAGGATATGCGGAGCTATATCGCCTCGGCGGCGTTCCCGAAGACGGCGTTGGCCTGGCCATGTCACGTATCGAATCAGAGTCCGAGCGCATGGCTCACCTCGTCGATGATCTCCTCCAACTCGCCCGCCTCGACGAACGCCGCAAGATCAACATGCAACCCGTGGACCTTGCAACGATCGCACTCAACACCGTCCAAGATTTCCATGTGCGTGCTCCGGATTGGCCCGCGGAAGTGACAGGTCTCGACGCCGGCGAGCCAACCGCCGTGATTGTCACCGCCGACCCTGAGAAGGTCACCCAGGTAATTACGAATCTCATGTCTAACGTGCTCACGCACACGCCGATCGGCACACCCATCGAGGTGGCTGTCGGAGTGGATCCGGACGATCCGAACGTGGGCGTCGTTGAAGTGCGCGACCACGGGCCAGGAATTTCCCACGAAGAGGCCGAGCGCATCTTCGAGCGTTTCTACCGCACAGATGCGTCTCGTTCGCGCGTGCGTGGCGGTTCGGGTCTCGGGCTTGCGATCGTCTCCGCAATCATGTCGATTCACGACGGCCAGACATCCGTCCATGACACCCCAGGCGGAGGCCTCACCGTCCGACTCGAATTCCCGGGTGTTCACGGAGATCCCGAGGAAGAGCCCAAACGCAGATGGTTTCCCCGAAAGCCAGAGAAGAAAGACGGTGAACCGGCGGATCCGGGTGGCGACTCCACGACGAGTGACGACTCGCCTTCGCGTATCGTTTCATCAACGAACGATGGGTTACCTTCCGATGTTGCGCAGGACGATTCACAAGATGGAGCAGATCAAGGCGATCCGGGCTCTTCTCTTCCGCGGTCTCAACCGTCCGCCGACTGATTATGTTCTTCCTCATCGCGAGAGACATCCGAACTTGGCTTCTCGGAGGTGCCCGGCCTGTCGATCAAACCAAGCGCATCCGCTGAGTCGAAAGTTCCGGTGTTCCCAGAGACGGGCACATCGGCCGGATCGCCCCATTTGACGTATGTTTCACGGTCATGATGCGCGGGCTCTTCAAACACGGGATTGGCCGATTCTTGGTCAAGCATCGCAACAATCTGATCGCGGACCCTGTCCATGAAAGTCTCCGGGTCCTCGTCCTCCATCGGCAACATCGGTGAACCAATGTACAGCGCAACGGACGGACGATTCGGCGGCGGTAGAACAGATCCCACCGGCATTGCTTCGTGACCACCCGTCATCGCGAGCGGAACGATCGGAATATCAAACTTGATAGCTAGCGCCGCAGCGCCCGTCTTGAACTCACCGAGCTCGCCCGTGCGCGAGCGCGTGCCCTCAGGGAAAATCAAAATCGGAATGCCGTCGCGAAGCAGGCGCGAGGTCATACCTTTTGCACGACCCGCATTCGGATCGCCTGGTCTGGATTTGCGTTCAATGGGATACGTATTAAAGAACAGCGACGTCAGCTTCGAGACGGTCGGCTTGCGATAGAAATAATCAGCTGCGGCGCCCGTCGCCAACCGGTCCGTCATGCTATCGGGCAACAGCGTGAACACCATCGGCGCATCAAGGTGCGACGAGTGATTACCGACGACGATATACGCGCCGTCGAGCCCCTCCACGTTTTCCTCGCCCGCGACAGTCGTGTTAAGCAACGTCTTAATGACCGGGCGCGTCAAAAACTTACGCACCCCTTTGCGCGCGTTTCGTTTCGACACCGAATGGTAGTCGTCAAGTGGGTGAAGATTACTCATCGACGGCCTTTGTTGAGCTTCTTCACTGCGGCCGACACAAGCGGAGTCGGCGCGTACTTGGCGAGGAAGCCAACAACCTTGAAACGCTTCGACGGCGTGGATGTGGTCTTGCCCTTATCCACGTCCTCGAGACATTCGCTCACAACGCGATCAGCATCCAGCCATAGCCAGGACGGAATTGACGACGTGGACACGCCCGACCTCTCATGAAACTCGGTACGCACCCAGCCCGGAATAAACGTCACGACCTGCACGCCAAACTTGCCAACTTCGATCGCCAACGAATCGGACCAGACGCGAACGAACGCCTTAATCGCCGAATACGCACCCATAGGTGCCGCACCGGCCATCGACGAGGTATTGATGATCACACCCTCGCCGCGCTCCTTCATCGCCGCTGCAGCCGCACCGCCCAGCACCATTGGCGCACTTGCCATGAGTTGCATGCCCTCGAGTAACGCACTCGGATCATCGGTCGCCATCCGCGAATATAGGCCAGAACCTGCGTTATTGACGAACACGTTCACTGGAGAATCCTGGGAGCCGAGCCGTTTGGCGAGCCGCGCAACGTCGTCGTCGTTTCCCAAATCCGCAGGAAAAACCTCCACGTCTACGCCGAGACCGCGTAGTTCGCTGGCCGCCTGTTCGAGACCTTCGAGGGAGCGAGCGACGAGCACGAGGTCGAGGCCGCGCCGGGCAAGGTGGCGGGCAAACGTGCGCCCGAGGCCCGAGGAGCCGCCGGTAATCACCGCGCGTCCATGCAACGATGAGGTGTGATCAGCCATATGTCCTACGTTCGTCGGCCGCCGGGGCGGCATGGAAGTCCTAATATTTAGATAATAGCCATTCTAGGTAGAATCTCGGTCGTCGATCGAACTTATGGAGTGAGATGTCTCGAATTGAAGTGCCAGCATGGGTCACACAGGCTTTTGTGCGATCCACCACGGCTGTGGGTGCGAGCGCCTCGCGCGATGAGATCGAGCAGGTCTGCGAGGAGTTTATCGACCTGTGGTCGACGCCGACGCGCCACTTTCATACCACGCGTCACCTGTTCGATTTGCTGACGCGCATTGACCGGCTGGCATCTGAGGCTCAAGACGTGGAGCTCGTGCGGCTGGCGGCGTGGGGACACGGGTGCATATTTAGTACGCACGACCAGGTGGCCTACACCCGCAACGGCGGCGAGGACCGAGAGGCGTCCGCACGCGTGAGCGGGGAACTGTTCCGATCACTTGGGATCTCCGACGAGGTGGCCAGGGAGATTGCTGGGTTGATTCTAGGAATGCGACGCCATCCGCTACCTGTGCCGGAGTCGGGCGTCTTGGAGGCCGAGGACATGGATTTGCTCGTACTCGCAGACGCCCACTTGGGCTTCTTGGCAAATCAGCCGCAAAAATACCGTGCCTACATGGCCGACTTGCGCGAGGAATATGCGCACATCCCCGAATGGGATTTCGTCCAGGCCCGGCTGGAGATCGTGACGAGACTCTTGCAACGCCGCCACCTATTCCTCACACCGCTTGCCAAGGACTGGGAAGACGCCGCGCGGCAAAACTTGGAGTCCGAAAAGGCGCGGCTGTGGGCCGAGCTTGCAAAGCTTCAGGGTGAGCGGAACGACGACGACCTAGCGGCTGACGTAGAGGGTTCGGCTGGTAGTCGTGAGACTGCCGATCGCGGAATTCGTGAGGCCACGACGAGCTCATCGGAGGCCGTCTCATTACCTGATTCGTCGACTGGTAGCGCCTCGGCTGGCGACGTCTTAGCCGACGATGGCGCATTGACTTCTAATGGGGACGAGGTCGCGGTCAAAGGTTTACGTTCAGACGGAGCCGCGGATCGCGATGAACGGCTGGATTTGGTGGATGTCGGCGATGGCATCACCGCTGCTCCAACTCACGAGTACAAGCCCTCTACCCCGACTGTAAAACTTCACCCTGGCCCCAAGGAGCGGGCAACGATGGCCGATGCTGAGGCGAGGGAGAACGAAAGGCCGCCATCTGCGAGGAGCGGAGAGGCCGACAGTTCCTTCGACGGTGTAGGCGGCGAACCCGCGCGCTTCGACGCCGAACGAACGATACGCTGGACCGTCGCCCCATCACAGGCAATGTATGGAGGCTCATCGTTGGAGGAGCCTGCCGACCACGTTGAACCAGGAATGCCCGGCCGTGTACTTACCCCGGAAGAGGCAAAGCAAGCACGGCGAGACGACATTGCGCAGCTGTCGCGCGAAAAGATTGAGCGCGCTCGCGAGAAAGCGCAGGCTGACAAGGACGTGAAGACCGCGCAAGGCGCTGATGACACGGGGGCCGACTTCCCCTCGGGCCTCGTCGAATAGCAGTCGAATAGCATCTGGCGCACTCGCAGGCTTTGGGCAGCCGGAAAGAAGTATCCCACCAGTACATCACTGCAACCTTCGGACCATATGAGTCTTGCCCCCGGCGTCTGACCTGCCATGCTACGGCTGCGTGCCGTCCCAACAGCCACGCTCCAGCCGTCACTGGGCCCCATGATTATTTTCATACACAAAAGGGCCTGGGGCGCATCTTCCGATACGCCCCAGGAGACA
>JBHWRK010000178.1:0-5571 GCA_043426715.1 Trueperella sp.
TTACCGAAACCAGGGCCCTTGCCGCAGACTTCACATACAGAGGCCACGGGTATCTCCTTCGCTAGACAAAACGGACGTGGGTTACGACCGTCAAAATGCAACTTATGAATTGTATCCGACCAGTACCGCTGATTCCAAGATAGATGGCCAGTGGTATTGCGCACGTGTGCGTCGTTCTATCCGCGAAAACGCCAGTTTGTGTGTTCCCGGCATAGTGTCGGACGGTACGGGTAACCTATCAGGTGCGAAGGAGGCCATTGTGACACGTAGGACAACCACGGCGTCATCCCGGAAAGCATCGAAGGTGCCTGATGCGCCGGCTCAGGGCACGCCGGTTGCAGTCACCGAGGCAGAGACATGGACAGCGCTGACCCGCCCGCTGGAACGTGTGCTCGGCAATCGAACCGCCGACGCACTCGAGAAACTGGGCCTTGTGACCGTGGGCGACCTCCTCGCCCACATTCCATTCCGGTTGGCGCGGCGCGGCGAGCTCCTTCCTATTCAGGCTGTGCGTGACGGAGATTCGGTCACCGTTGTTGCACGAGTCATTGACGCCACCATTCGGCCCATGAATCGGCGGCGTGGCCACATTCTCAACGTGGTGATTTCGGACGGTAAGCACAATCTCGAGCTTGCGTTCTTCGCCAAGTCCTCGCGTCCACTTAACTTCCATGCGAGCAAACTGCGCCCCGGCACGCTCGCCACATTCTCCGGCACTATTTCGTCCTACAGAGGCCAACTCCAGCTCGCGCACCCTGAATACGAAGTGGTCGAAGATCTGCAAGCCGTGGATCCAGACAAGCTTGCCCAGCCAATTCCGATCTATCATGCTGCCCAGAAAATGCCGTCGTGGAAGATTCACAAAGCTATTCGCGTCGTCATGAAGTCGGTAATGGAATCCGATCTTCCCGATCCTTTACCTGCCGACTACCGGCGCAAACACGCGCTGCCCGGCCGCTTCGAATCCATCCAGATGGTTCATTGCCCTCGCACCGAGGAAGAATGGCAGCGTGCGGTGCTACGTTTCAAGCACGAAGAAGCGTTTGTCCTTCAAACACTTCTTGCGCAGCGCGCGGCAGCCATCAAGGCCACTCCTGCGCCCGCAATGCAACGGATTGACGACGGCGTCCTTGCGGCTTTTGATGAGCGTCTCCCGTTTGAATTGACGACGGGTCAACAAGAAGTCGGGGAGGAGCTTGCCTGCGAACTGGCGAGTGAAATCCCGATGAGACGACTTCTGCAGGGCGACGTGGGCTCCGGAAAAACGGTTGTTGCCCTGCGAGCGATGCTTCAAGCCGTAGATGCTGGCAAGCAAGCAGTACTCGTAGCACCCACGGAAGTTCTTGCTGCACAGCACTTTGCTACATTCCAAGACATGCTCGGCGATCTAGGGTTGGCAGGTCAGCTCGGGGGAGCGGCAACAGCCACGTCGATCGAGCTTCTGACAGGATCACTCCCGGCGGCGAAAAAGCGCCAAACGCTTGCGAATATCGCCTCGGGAGCCACGGGCATCATCATCGGGACGCACGCCCTGTTTGAGGACATGGTCCAGATTCCCTTCCTTGGTCTCGTCGTGATCGATGAGCAGCACCGCTTTGGAGTCGATCAACGTGACCGACTAGCCACGGGCGCCCATATGCTCGTCATGACAGCCACGCCCATCCCGCGCACAATCGCTATGACGTCTTTTGGTGAACTCCAGGTCTCGACATTGCGTGAGATGCCCAAGGGGCGTCGCGAGATTGCAACCACGCTCGTCCCCGCACTGAAAACGCCGTGGGTAGAGCGCGTGTGGGAACGTGCGCGGGAGGAAGTGGATGCGGGAGGCCGCGTCTACGTCGTCGTTCCTCGAATCTCCGCGCAACAAACCGACGATGATGTGCCGGAAGCTCAGGTGGATGAGCAGACTGAACTGGATTTTGTGGATGAGCCGACGTCCGTCGAACAGATCTTTGCAGAACTCCAACGCAAGCCCGCTTTGGCTGGCGTCCCCATTGGTTTTGTCCACGGTCAATTGGATTCCGAGATGAAGGCACATGCCATGAACCGGTTCGCCACAGGCGAGACTCCAGTCCTCGTATCCACAACGGTCATTGAGGTTGGCGTGGATGTTCCGGAGGCGACGATGATGGTCATCATGGACGCCGAACGCTTCGGACTGTCCCAACTTCACCAGTTGCGCGGCCGCGTTGGGCGCGGAGCGAAAGATTCCATCTGTCTCGCGGTCTACAACGCACTAGATGGTACGGTCGCATTTGAACGCCTGAAAGCATTCGCGTCGACGACGAACGGGTTCACCCTCGCACAGCGAGATCTTGAACTGCGCTCGGAAGGCAATGTCTTAGGATCTGCCCAATCCGGGCGGGCATCATCGTTGAAGTTCGTCCGCGTTACGCGAGACGAAGAGATCATCGAGCAGGCACGCACGGCTGCACGAGATCTCGTCGACGCCGATCCTGAGCTCGCGGGCCACCCGGCCCTGCGCACTGCGATCAAGAGTGCCGAGGGCGAGGATACGGACTATCTAGAGAAGGCCTAAATGCCGAGAATCGTCGCAGGCACTGCAGGTGGGCGAACATTGCAGGTGCCGAAGTCAGGAACCCGCCCGACCTCCGACAGAGTTCGAGAGGGTATGTTCTCTCGCCTCGACCACTACGGTTACGTGGGCGATTGTACGGTGTTAGATCTGTACGCCGGATCTGGAGCGCTCGGTCTGGAAGCTAAGTCGCGAGGCGCCCGTCGTGTTATTGGAGTAGAAGCACATCGTCCAGCAGCAAACGTCGCAATCGGCAATGCAAAGTCCACTGAGCTCGACGTGGAGATCGTCAACCAAAAGGTCGAAACCTTCCTCGCTCAAGAGCCAACCGAATTGTTCGACCTCGTCCTCATCGATCCACCATACGACGTCACAGAAAGCCAACTCGCACACGTCCTATCGCTCCTTGTTCCGCACTTGAAAGACGATGCGATGGTCGTGGTCGAACGGTCGAAGAAAGCGCCCGAACCCCAATGGCCGGCATGCCTGATGCGTGACGACGACCGTAAATGGGGCGATACACGTGTGTGGAGTGCGGTCGTGGCGCCGGAGGACACTAGAGTAGAAGCATGAGTTTAGCCGTCTGTCCCGGATCGTTCGATCCGCTGACCCTCGGCCACGTTGACGTCGTGAGGCGCTCTCGTGGCATGTTCGACGAGGTCATTGTTGGCGTCGCCCAGAATGCCAATAAAAAATACCTATTTAGCGACGACGAGCGCATTGCCCTCGCCGAAGAAGCGCTCAAAGACATCGATGGGGTGAGGGTAGAACTCGTCTCGGGACTGCTCGTGGACTTTGCAAGCGAGCGCGGTGCCGTGGCGATCGTTAAGGGGCTGCGAGGAGCTGCAGATTATGACGACGAGCATGCAATGGCGCTCCTGAACCGTCACATGAGCGGTATTGAAACGGTCTTTATTATGGGCGACCCGGCTCTCAACCACATTGCGTCCTCGTTCGTCAAGGAAATCGCGGCGTACGGCGGTAAGATAGATGACCTTGTGACGGACAACGTCGCCAAGGCACTGAAAGAGAAGGTCCAATCATGAACGAACAAGGCGAATCACTTCTTGAAATCCTCGACGACCTTATAGACATCGTGTCTAACGCAAAATCACTGCCGATGTCTGCCTCGGTGATGGTCAACCGTTCCGAGCTGCTTGATCTCCTCGAGACGGCACGTGAGATTGTGCCCGACCAGATTATTGCTGCCGATAACGTACTCCAGGACGCCACCTCCGTCTCAGAACATGCGCGTCAAGACGCTGAAGGCATTCGGGACCGTGCATCGAAGGAGTCCGAGTCGATCATTGCGGAGGCCCGTGAACAGGCCTCGCGACTCGTGGCACAGGACCAGATCACGATCGCCGCAAAGTCGCAGGCCACCCGTATTCTTGATGAGGCGCAATCGAAGGCCGATAGCCTTAAGCGCGGCGCCGACAACTACGCGGCCACGACACTCAACGACCTATCTGACGAACTCAACGGCCTACTTGACCAGATTGAAGCGGGCAGAGCGCATCTTGCCACCCGCCATAAGGAGCAGGACTGATGCCGAAGAACTTAATCGTTCCTATCGCCGACCTCGTCGGTATTGAAGGAAACGAATACTTATTTGCGAAAAGCGTGCCCGCCCCCGAGAATGTGGGCGTCCCGCTGATTGGTATTCCCGAGGGTGAACCCATCGAGTTGGATCTCAGACTATCCTTACTCGACGAGGGAGTACTCGTTCAAGGAGAGGTCTCCGCGACGGCAGTGGGACAGTGTGCACGCTGTTTGAAGGACGTTACGCTTCCGATGCACGAGCACATCGCCGAGCTCGTCTTTCATCCCGAACGCCAAGAAGAACTCGTCGCCGAAGGCGATGAGGAGGCGGCGGACATGCCTGTCGCCGTCGATGATCGCGTGGACCTCGAGCCACTCATGCGCGACGAGCTCGTCTTGGCCATGCCACTGAGTCCACTGTGCCGCCCCGACTGTCCAGGACTGTGCGCAGAGTGCGGCGAACCCTGGGAAGAACTACCGGAGGATCATAAGCACGAATTTCTCGATCCGCGGTTCTCCGCGCTAGATGTTCTTGCTAAGCAGTTGATGGCAGAAGATACGGCTGACGCCGACAATGCAGAAGCATCCGACGTAGAGCCTGGCCCGGGAGAGCCGAGTGCATAAAGCTGTGACTGCCGCTGAGTTCGATCGGTGGGGAGCGCACATTGACGAGCAGTATTTGCAGCCTGCGCTGACTCACCGCTCGTGGGCGTACGAAAACGACTCAGATCACGCGGAGCGCCTCGAATTTCTCGGCGATTCCATCCTCGGGGCTGTGGTAGCCGCGTACATTTTCAAGGATTCACCCGATGCCAACGAAGGTGAGATGTCGAAGATCAAGGCCGCCGCAGTCTCAGAACGGTCGCTCGCCGAGGTTGCGCGTGAACTGAAATTGGGCGAGTACATTCGGCTTGGCAATGGCGAAGAGCTCTCCGGTGGCCGTCACAAGGATTCGATCCTTGCCGACACGGTCGAGGCACTCATCGGTGCCACGTATCTCACGCTCGGTCTGGACGAGACTCGCGACGTCGTCCTGCGCCATCTAAAACCCAAGATCGAGGAAGCGCGCGAACTGGGGCCCGCACTCGATTGGCGGACAGCCTTCGAAGAAAAGTATCGGGGCATGGGTATCACTGGGAATCTGTACTACGAGATGGAAGGCGAAGGCCCAGATCACGCTCGGAAGTACACCGCCCGTGTGCATATCGATTCCAAACACTATGGAACCGGCACGGCGACTTCCCAAAAACAGGCGAAACTCGAGGCATGCAAGGACGCCTATTACGCGCTTGACGAGCGAGACTAGCCGTGCCTGAGTTGCCCGAAGTTGAAACGATCCGCCTCGGCCTTGAACCAATTGTCGTGGGACGAACGATCGTCGACGTATCCGTCCTCAACCCCCGCGCGACTCGCAGAGCGCCGGCTGGCTTAGAACCAGTGCGCGGCCGGCCGATCGACTCTGTTGCCCGCCGTGGAAAATACATGTGGTTTGA
>JBHWRK010000179.1:0-14435 GCA_043426715.1 Trueperella sp.
GTCTCTCACCCTTGCGACCGATCAGCCGCTTGAGGCGTCGATCGCCCCCGTCGTCGTGAACAATCGCTACTGACGCACGGTCTGCCTCCACACCAATCTCGAGGTCACCATCGAGGTCGGCGATATCAAGAAGCTCTTCGAGGTAGTCGGCTGCAATGTCGCCTTCGCGATCAAGCTTGTTAGCGTTATCTTCAGTCATAACAAATCCCTTAAATGCTGGTGGTTGACAAAGTCCTTAGCGGCGCTTCTTCTTTTTCTTCTTGCGCTTTGCCTTGGAGAGCTGGCGCTCAGCCATGCGGCGCTCATAGCGCTTTTGTGCACGCTCGGCATCAGTGAGGCCATCCGGCCCGCGAACTTCGCCGTCGTCATCGTCTTCCTCGGGAAGAATAACGTTATCGGGGATGATACCGGTCTGACGCACCTTCTTCGAACGCTTCTTGCCGAGCGGCTGTGCTCGCTGTCCGGTCTGGACTTCTGGAGCTTCGGCGTCGTCAGACTCCTCGACCTCAGGCAAACCCTTCTTTCGGCGCTTCTCACGCAGGCGCTTCTCGCGCGCTCTGTACGCCTCCGAGCCCGGGGCAGGGTTATTGGTGATCAGCCAGGTCTGCTGACCAATGTTCCAGAGATTACCGGTCAACCAGTACACGAGCACGCCAACCTGGAACACGCCACCGGAGAACACGTAAATGAGTGGCATTCCGTAAAGCATGTACTTCTGCATCTTGTATGCAGGATTATCAGGATCGCGTGCCGAGTCCGGAAGGTTCTTCGTCATGATCTGTTTTTGCGAGAAGAACAGCGTGATCATCATGAGGGCAATGAGGACAACAGCAACGATGAGAACGTTTTGCGGGTTTGCAAACTCAGTACGCGTTGCGATCGAGGACGAAATCGGCGCACCGAAAACGGTGGAATTCGCGATCTCCTGTGCAACGTCCTGGTCCATAGGGCCGATGGAATCGCGTCGGTAGATGCCCTTCGACAGCGGTGCCACCGCGTACAAAAGTCGGAATAGCGCAAAGAAGATCGGCATCTGGATCAGCATCGGCATACAGGCCGCAAACGGCGACGTGCCG
The DNA here is from genome assembly GCA_043426715.1 of Trueperella sp. Taxonomy (GTDB): domain Bacteria; phylum Actinomycetota; class Actinomycetes; order Actinomycetales; family Actinomycetaceae; genus Trueperella. Next base: position 1,077 of record JBHWRK010000179.1, read on the forward strand.
TGATCCTTGTACAGAGCCATGAGCTCTTCTTGCTGGCGTTGCTGCGAGACCTGATCGGTTCGGCCCTTGTACTTCTTCTGGATCTTTTGGATCTCAGGTTGAAGTTCTTGACCGGCTCGAGATGCGCGGGTTTGCTTGTTGAAAAGCGGAATGATGAGAATACGAATAACGATCGTGAGGCCGACAATCGACAGAACCCATGCTGGGCCCGAGCCGGCCTCCATTCCGACCATGGTCAGAAGTTCGTGCACCCCGTACATGACGTACGAGATGACCCACATGATGGGGTAGAGGATGGTATCCAACCGTAAAGCTCCTACAGTGCGTCGGGATCATCGCCGTGGCCACGGGTGGCCTGATGATCTGCTTCTTCTTGTTCGCGGTACGCGATGAGTTCTTTGTAACCCAGCGGCTTCGCCGGCCATGCACCCTTTTTGGGAACCCAGTCCACGCCACCCTTTGACCAAGGATTGCAACGAAGAAGCCGCCACGTGCCTAAGAGTGTACCTTTTATTACCCCGTGAACCTGAATCGACTCTAAGGCGTACGCCGAGCACGTTGGCTGATACCGGCAACGACGTGGGGTGTTGGCAGAAATCGTCCGTTGATAGAACCGAATCGCGCCGGTGAGAGCGGAGGCAATCGGGTTATTCATTGACGAGTCCTAAGCGGGAAAATTCCGTGTGGAGGGCGCGGCGAAGCTCCTGCGAGGTCGCAGTAGCGCTGGCGGGAAGTGCGCGGATTACCACCATCGAGGCGGGAATGTCGAGGAAATCTCGCATAACATGCCGAAGCCTGCGCTTCACGCGATTTCTAACGACGGCGCCTCCCACCTTCTTACTAACAGTGAAGCCGACCAGCAGGTCGGCTTCGGGCTCGCCTTCCACCACGTGGAGGACGAAGTATCTGTTTGCTTTGCGCAGACCGGTTCGGGAGGCGGCACGAAAGTCCGCTGACTCCCGCATGCGGTTGGCTGCAGGAAGCATTTACGCAGAAAGCTTGCGGCGTCCCTTACGGCGACGGGAAGCAAGAATCGCGCGACCGCCGCGCGTGGACATGCGCTTACGGAAGCCATGCACCTTGGAACGACGACGATTGTTCGGCTGGAAAGTGCGCTTCGTAGTCATTTGTCGACCACCTATATCTAGATTCGGATGTAAAAATGCCCCGCGGTGAGGCTATGTGCTCAGCACACATGACTTGTTGACTTTACTGGAGTTTCCGCGGAAAGGTCAATGTTGGATGCGCCTGCGGTGACAGATATAACAAGCACCGACACCTTCCACACCTGAGGAAAAGTTTGAGCAACACCACTTTTCACCAGTGTCCACAGCTGTGGGTAAACCTGTGGTTGGAGTTTTGTCCGGACACCGAGCGGTTCCGCCTATCGAATTACACTCATGTAATATCCACATGTGTGAATAACATTGTGGATAACTAGCCTGACTTTCCACATTTTATGCTCTACTATGGGTCCAGACTTCGCGATGGACAAGGAGAATCAATGGCAGACAGCTCACCTGCACGAGATGCGTGGACAGCGGCAACAGAATTGCTTCGCGCCCAGGGCGAGCTCTCCGACTCCCAGACTGCTTTCGTTCGACTCGCTCATCCCTTAGCCACGGCCGACGATATTTTCATGATCGGCGTGGGGTCAGAGTTCGTTAAAGACTGGTTAAACGAGCATGTCGCGACAATCATGGAGGATCGTCTCTCCGACATCCTCGGCAGGACGATCCGCCTCGTAATTTCCGTCGATCCTTCCCTTTCCGAACAACCGACGACGCCGGCCCAGCCGTCTGCTCCCTCCTGGCCGTCCGAGCAGTGGCAGCAACCTGATTCGCGCCACCAAGATGACCAGTGGCAGCCCGATCCGTGGCCATCATTAGAGACCACGACTCCTGATCAGCCGGTGGCATCTTCCGATCGCCCGCTCCACGTAGTCGACGATGCTCAGTCAGATCGATACGACGACGCCGCGCCCTCACGCTACGACATCCCTGCAGTGCCAGAGGAGCGGCTTGCGCCGATGCTACCGCGCATACAGACGAACAAGGATCAGTCCGATGCGCATCTCAACCCGCGCTACACCTTCGAAAGCTTCGTGATTGGCGAATCGAACAGGTTCGCGCATGCCACAGCCCTCGCAGTGGCAGAAGCTCCCGGATCCACGTACAACCCGCTGTTTCTTTACTCCGATTCGGGTATGGGCAAGACACATCTTTTGCACGCGATTGGCAACTACTACATCAACCTGTTCCCTGGTAGCCGGGTGCTCTACGTGAGTTCCGAGGAATTCACGAACATGTTCATTAACGCAGTGAAGAATTCCGATGGTTTGAATTTCATGAACCATTTCCGCTCGGTGGACATTCTCCTCATTGATGACATTCAGTTCCTATCCAATAAGGAAGGCACAATCGAGGAATTCTTTAACACGTTTAACGCGTTGGCGAATGCGAACAAGCAGATCGTCATCACGTCGGACGTGGCTCCACGGCTCCTCAACGGATTCGAAGACCGCATGATCTCCCGGTTTGCGTCGGGAATCGTAGCCAACATAGACCTGCCGAACCTCGAGACTCGAATTGCTATTCTGGAAAAGAAGGCCGCCTCAGAAAACCTTAATATCCCTCGGGACGTCCTGGAATTTATCGCTTCGCGCATCACGACGAACGTTCGAGAGATGGAAGGATCGCTACGTCGCGTTGCGGCTTATGCCGGACTGTTTGAGCTTCCCGTGACGATCGATGTGGCGGAAACCGCGCTGAAGGACATCATGTCTGACCCGAGTTCGGTAGCAGTGACGGCTGGGCTCGTCATGAACCAGACCGCGTCATATTTCGGAGTTACGGTGGAAGATCTGAAATCTCCCACGCGCACTCGCACACTTACTCAACCGCGTCATATTGCCATGTATCTCTGCAGGGAAATGACAGATCTTTCTTTACCGAAGATTGCAGAGTCCTTTAATAGGCGTGACCACACAACGGTCCTCAACGCACTTCGTAAGATTGAGAAATTGATGGCAGAAAAACAGACCGTGTTCAATCAGGTCACGGAACTGACCTCGCGGATTAAGCAGGCAGCCAAGGAGCAATCGCAGCTCGCGGACAAACTCTGAGGCGCCAGAAAGCCGCGCAAAGCCAAAGGTAAACCCAACCTCACCGCGAGGATGAGTTCCTACTCTACTTTTCCACAGAAGATGTGGATAACTAGACGAAAATTCCATTCAAAACCGTGGATAACTCACTAAAGATTGCGGATAATCAGTAACCGCAAGTGTTCCATCCACAAAATCACGTTATTACTCGCAGGGTTACCCCAGAAGATCTCCACACGACGGAAATGGCACTATAGCACGTCAAAGTAAGGTTTTCCACAGAATCCACAGCCCCTACTACTACTACTAAATATAACTACCAAAATGTGATCTTTCGCCACCGACTGTCCAACGTAGAGCTACATAGCACGCTTTATGCACTGTGCTCGGGAATGAAGGGGCAAAAATGGACGTCCTCGCGTAAAGTAGAGCCAGTATTGAACGAAAGTAGGTTTGACGGTGAAAATTAGCGTCGATCAGGACATCTTTACCGATGCGGTCACGTGGGCATCGCGTACCATTCCCAATCGTCCTGCCATCCCTGTTCTAGCAGGTATGCACATCGTGGCAACGGACGACGGAACTATCTCACTTGGTTCACGCGACTCTGATATTTCATCGCACATCACGATCGATGGCCAGGTTGACGAGCCAGGAGACGTGCTTGTTAATGGCAGACTTCTTGCTGAGATCTCCCGGTCATTGCCAAATCGGCCAATTGAGCTCGAAGTTGATGGTGGCAAGCTCGAAATTGAGTGTGGCTCCTCGCACTTCTCGATGAAAACAATGTCAACTGAGGACTATTCGGAACTCCCGGAGATGCCTCCCGTCATCGGCAAGGTTGACGGCGCCGAATGGGAAAAAGCAGTCTCGCAAGTGACGATTGCGGCATCGAACGATGACACGTTGCCGATGCTGGTCTCGGTCTGTATTGAAATTGAGGGCGACCAAATGTCCCTCATGGCAACCGATCGCTATCGTCTCGCGATCCGAGATCTGGCCTGGACCCCGTCGTCGTCAGATATTTCCACCCGGATTCTTGTGCGGGCCTCGCGTCTGCTTGACGTGGCGAAGGCTCTCGGTTCGTCGGGCCCAATCGAAATCTCGCTCCAAGATCAGGGTCTTGGCGCGATGATCGGCTTCTCGGCCGGCGGGCGCCGAAACACGATTCAGCTCATTGACGGCGAGTACCCGCAGGTCCGCTCGCTGTTTCCCGCGGAGGTCAGTGGCCACGTGGTGATGAATCGTCAGGAGATCCTCGAAGGTATTAAACGTTCGCGCCTCGTTGTTGAGAAAAATGCGGCCGTGCGTCTGTCATTCTCAGAGGGCGAGGTTGTGCTCGAGGCTGGCCATGGCGACAACGCGCAGGTCTCGGAAGTTCTTCCGGCCGAGCTCGAGGGTGAAGAGTTGAAGATGGCGTTTAATCCCGTCTTTCTGCAGGAAGGCTTCTCGGTGATTGACACCGAATTCGTGCGGCTGTCATTCACACATCCGACGAAGCCGGCCGTCGTGACAGCGCAAGATGACGAGGGCGAGGTCAGTGATGATTTCCGCCTGTTACTCATGCCGATTCGCACCTTTGGCGCTAACTAGAGCCCGTTAAACACTAGACCTTTGTACATTTCTGATCTGGCGTTGAACGACTTTCGGTCGTATCGCGAGGTCGTGCTCGAACTCAAGCCGGGCGTTAATACTTTCATTGGTGAGAACGGGCAGGGCAAAACGAACCTCGTTGAGGCGATCGGCTACCTTGCCACGTTTACATCTCATCGCGTTGCTGCGGACACCGCTCTCGTGCGCCAAGGTGCCAGCGCTGGCGTGGTACGCGCGAAGGTGTGGCGCGGTGAATCGGACACGATGGTCGAGGTAGAGATCCTCACTGGTCGGGCGAATCGTGCGAGGATCAATCGTGGAAACGCGCGGCCTGCGGACCTGCTGGGTATCGTTCGAGCGGTGGTGTTCGCACCCGAAGATCTTGAGCTCATTAAGGGAGATCCTGCTGTTCGGCGCCGCTTTCTCGACAATTTGATGATTCAGTTTCGTCCGCGGCTCGCCGCCGTGAAAAGCGAGTATGACAAGGTTCTCCGACAGCGCGGCGCACTGTTGAAAACGATGCAAAAGGCGCGACGACGCGGCGGGTTTTACGACGAAACCTCGCTGGACATTTGGGATGCCCAGCTCGCTGAGTATGGCGCGCAGATCATAGCCGCTCGAGCGGAGATCATCTCGGCTCTGCGGCCGTTAGTTGAGGAGTTTTATACTGACGTGTCGGGCGGACGTGGGATAGCGCGCATCGACTATGCAGCCAATCTTGACGAACGACGCGGTTGGCAGCTGCCGAGCGCGGACGTGCTCCAAGGCGAGGACGGCGAGGCACAGCAAGCCGTCGTCGATAAACACGAAACTGAACTTCAGGACATGGATACCACCCGCGAGGCAATGCTTCAGACATTGCGCGAGTGGCATTCGGAAGAGATCGATCGGGGATTGAACCTGGTGGGCCCGCATCGCGACGAGCTGGAGCTCAGCCTCGAAACGTTGCCGGCCAAGGGATTCGCCTCGCACGGTGAGACGTGGTCATACGCGCTGGCCCTGCGACTCGGCTCGTGGAAGTTGTTGCGTAGCCATGTATCGGGGGACTGGTCGGAGAACGAAGAGCCGATTCTTATCTTGGATGACGTCTTCGCGGAACTCGACTCCCGCCGACGTTTACGCCTTGCCGAGATCATCAAGGAAGCCGAGCAGGTCTTTGTTACCGCGGCGGTCGGCGACGATCTTCCCGAGCTCGATGACACTCGCTTCGTCGTGCACGATGGCATCGTCACGAGGGAAACAGATCTCGAGGTCGATCGGGTGGAGATGGATGAGACCGACGCGCCCGATCAGGACCTCGCCAAGGGCGGTGACGACGAATGAAACACGCGGAATCGCGCGAGAAGATAGCGGAGGCGAAGAAGGAATCTGCCGAAAAATACGGTGACCGCCTGCCGCTCGAATGCCTCGAGCGTGCGCGCTACATGGCCGAACAGCAAGGCTGGGTACGCCGGCGCATCGAGACTCACAACCCGTTACGCGACCAGGACCAACTGGGGGAGGACGTCTTCGTTCCAAGCCCCGGCCAGGACGCTGGCAGTGGTTCGCGCCCATCGAAGCGCGACCCGAAACCATTGAGCTTCGTGTTTCCACGAATTGTCGAAACCCTTGGATGGACAACGAAACTGGACGTGGGCTCAGTGACCAGCCAGTGGCCCGACATCGTAGGTCCCGCGTTTGCTGCCAATTGCGTGGTGGAAGATTTTTCCGACGACGGCGTGCTCACCCTTCGCGCCAAATCCACGGCGTGGCAAACGCAAGTTAAAGCTTTGCTTGCATTCCTCGATAAGAAGCTCGCGGAGCACCTTGGAGAGGGTGTAGTGAAGGACATTATTGTGAACGGTCCAAACGTGCCCTCATGGAAGCACGGTCTGTATTCGGTGCCAGGACGAGGACCACGAGACACCTACGGGTGAATGCGAGTAATCGTCGTCAAAAAAACGATTTTTATCCACAGGTGTAGACGCGCCACATCATTCAGCAGGTGGCGATTAGGCTCGATATCGCACGTAATTGGCGTTATAATTATGTGGCGGGCTGATTCGGTAGGGACCTACTAAAACAACACTCGACGCGTCTAGTGAGCGTTTACAGCCCAATAAAGAGACGCACACCACATTGTGTGCATGTTAGGAGATAGCCGAGCGTGGCACATCAGAAGTCGAATGGCAGAATGGGCGAAGTCTCATCAGATCAGTCCTACGACGCCTCGAATATTACCGTCCTTGAAGGACTCGAAGCTGTCCGCAAACGTCCCGGTATGTACATTGGTTCGACGGGCGAGCGAGGTCTGCACCATTTGGTCTACGAGGTCGTGGACAATTCGGTCGACGAGGCCCTCGCGGGATACGCGAGCCACATCGAAGTGACACTCCTAGATAACGGTGGGCTTCGGGTCGAAGATGACGGGCGCGGAATCCCTGTGGATATCCACCCCGGCGAAGGCCTACCAGCAGTTCAGGTCGTGATGACCGTTTTGCATGCCGGCGGTAAGTTTGGCAGCGGCTCGTATGCCGTGTCGGGCGGTCTGCACGGCGTGGGAGTCTCCGTGGTCAACGCGCTGTCGTCCCGCATGGACACTGTGATTAAGCGCGATGGCTATGTGTGGAGAATTTCCTACGAAGAGGGCGTGCCTGTCGCGCCGCTCGAGAAGGGTGAAAGGACGGACGAAACCGGGACCACTCAGACCTTCTGGCCGAATCCGGAGATTTTCGAAGACGTCGAGTTCGATTTTGAAACCCTGCGTCACCGCCTCCAGCAGATGGCGTTCCTTAACAAAGGCCTGCGTATCACGCTCACCGACGAACGCGAGAAGGCTGTGGCTGAGGGCGAAGAGGTTGTGGGATCGGCGGAATCGCTGACAGACGTAGAACAGCCGAAGCTCGAGGTCTCCTACCAGTACGACGGTGGGCTACGTGACTACGTCGAACACCTCGTCAAGACGAAAAAGGTGGAGCCCGTCCATCCCGAGCCGATTTACTTCGAGTCGGAGGACGAGGAAAACAAGATCTCGCTGGAGATCGCGATGCAATGGACGAACGCGTACTCCGAAACCCTGCACACGTTTGCGAACACGATTAATACCACCGAGGGTGGCACGCACGAGGAGGGTTTCCGCACGGCTCTCACCTCTGTGACTAATAAGTACGCACGCGAGAAGAACCTACTCAAAGACAAGGACCCGAACCTATCTGGCGACGACGTCCGTGAAGGCTTGGCCGTCGTGCTCTCGGTCAAGCTGGGCGAGCCTCAGTTCGAGGGACAGACGAAGACGAAGCTCGGCAACACCGAGGCTCGCACTTATGTCCAACAACAGACGTATGCGCAGATTAATGACTGGTTGGACATGAATCCCACGGAAGCCCGTGAAGTGATTCGCAAGGCCACCCAGGCATTCCAGGCCCGCATGGCCGCCCGAAAGGCTCGTGAGGCAACCCGACGAAAGTCGGTACTGGAGTCGGCTGCGATGCCGGGCAAGCTCAAGGATTGCACCTCGCGGCATCCGGAAGAGAGCGAAATTTTTATTGTTGAGGGTGACTCGGCTGGTGGTTCGGCCGTCAATGGCCGCGATCCGTACAATCAGGCGATCATGCCGATTCGAGGGAAGATCCTCAATGTCGAAAAGGCGCGTCTTGACCGTGCGCTGAGTTCGGATACGATTCAAAATCTCATTACGGCTTTTGGAACCGGCGTTGGCGATGAGTTTGATCTCGACAAGCTTCGCTACCACAAGATTGTATTCATGGCGGACGCTGATGTGGACGGCCAGCACATTGCCACACTGCTCCTGACACTCGTGTATCGCTACATGAAGCCGCTGATTGAAGGCGGACACATCTATCTGGCCATGCCACCGCTGTACCGCATTAAGTGGACGAACGCGCCTCACGAATACGTCTTCTCGGACGCGGAGCGCGACGAGGTGCTGAAGGCAGGCCTTGCCGAAGGCAAGAAACTTCCTAAAGCTGAGGGCAGGGGCATTCAGCGATACAAGGGTCTAGGAGAAATGAACGACGCCGAGTTGTGGGACACCACGATGAACCCGGAGACCCGCACGCTCAAGCGTGTCAACATTGGCGAGGCTGCCGCTACCGACGAAGCTTTCTCGATTCTTATGGGTGAAGATGTGGCCTCGCGCCGTTCCTTCATTCAGCGCAACGCCCGTGACGTGCGCTTCCTCGATATTTAAGGACAACCGTGAGCGATAACATCACCACAGAACTTCCAAACGACGGCGAAATCAAGGACGTCGACCTCCAAAAGGAGATGGAAACGTCCTACCTGGATTACGCAATGTCTGTCATTGTCGGACGTGCACTGCCTGACGTTCGCGACGGCATGAAACCCGTCCACCGTCGTGTCATCTACGCGATGTGGGATGGCGGATACCGCCCTGATTCAGCCTTCTCGAAGTCGGTGAAGATCGTCGGCGACGTCATGGGCCATTACCACCCGCATGGCGACGCCGCGATCTACGACACGATGGTGCGCCTCGTCCAACCATGGTCGATGCGCTACCCGCTCGTAGCCGGCCAGGGTAACTTCGGAACCGCTGGCGATTTGGGAGCGGCAGCTCCGCGGTACACCGAGGCCCGGATGGCCCCGCTCGCGGTTGAGATGGTTCGTGATATCAACGAAGACACGGTCGATTTCGAACCGAACTTCGATGGTTCGGTTGAAGAACCCAAGGTTCTCACAGCCCGCATTCCGAATCTGCTCATCAACGGTTCGGAAGGTATCGCGGTGGGTATGGCTACCTCGATCCCGCCGCACAATCTTCGCGAGGTCGCAGCCGGCGCCCAGTGGTTCCTGGAGAACCCCGAGGCCAGCCGAGATGAACTCCTCGAAGCGCTTCTTGAGCGTATCTCCGGCCCAGACTTCCCCACAGGTGCCACGATTCTCGGCAAGAAGGGCATCGAAGAGGCGTATCGAACGGGCCGCGGCTCTATCACACAGCGCGCGATCGTTGAGGTTGAAGAAATTCATGGCCGCCAGTGCCTCGTCGTGACGGACCTGCCCTACCAGGTCAACCCGGATCGACTTCTCGACCGCATGGTCGAAGGCGTCAAAGACGGCCGTCTGAGTGGAATTGCCGATATCCGTGATGAGTCCTCGGGTCGCGCGGGCCAGCGCATCGTTATCGTGCTCAAGCGCGATGCCGTGCCCAAGGTCGTCCTTAACAACCTGTACAAGCACACCCAGCTCCAGCAAAACTTCTCTGCGAACATGCTGGCACTTGTGGATGGAGTGCCCCGCACGCTCTCACTTGACGGCTTCATCTACTACTGGGTTCTGCACCAGGTGGACGTCATTGCACGCCGCACCGACTTCCGCCTTCGCAAGGCGGAAGAGCGCCTCATGATTTTGGATGGCCTCGTCAAGGCTCTCGACATGCTCGACGAAGTCATCGCCCTTATCCGCCGCTCTCCAACGGCCGATGAAGCGCGTCAGGGGCTCATCGAGCTACTCGATATTAACGAAGTTCAGGCCGATCACATCCTCGCGATGCAATTGCGTCGCCTCGCCGCACTCGAGCGCCAGAAGATCATTGACGAACGTGACGAAAAGCTTGCTCTCGTTGAGGATTACCGGGACATCTTGGCCAAGCCGGAGCGCCAGCGCTCGATAGTCTCTGCGGAACTTGCAGAGGTTGTGGACAAGTACGGCGACGAGCGACGCACCGCGATCCTTCCCTTCGATGGAGAAATGTCGGAGGAGGACCTCATCACCGAGGAAGACGTTGTCGTAACTGTCACCCGCTCGGGCTTCATCAAGCGCACGAAGGTCTCCGAGTATCGCGCCCAGCGACGCGGCGGCAAGGGTGTCAAGGGGACCACTCTGCGCTCGGACGACATCGTGGAGCACATGGGTATCGCCTCTACCCACGATTGGCACCTGTTCTTCACAAACCTTGGTCGCGTCTATCGCGTCAAGGGCTACGAGATTCCAGATGGCTCGCGCGAGTCGAGGGGCCAGCACGTGGCCAACGTGCTCGCGTTGCATCCCGGCGAAGAGATTGCGTCTGCGTTTACGCTCCGAAGCTACGATCAGGCGGACTACCTCGTGCTTGCCACGGAGGACGGCCTGGTGAAGAAGACACGTCTCGAAGATTACGATTCCACCCGCTCCGGTGGTCTCATCGCCATCAACTTGCGCGATCACGTGGACGGCAGTACCGACCAGGTGGTTTCTGCTCGTCTGATCAACGAAGGAGACGAGCTCATCTTGGTGTCCAAGCAAGGGCAGTCGCTGCGATTTGTTGCTGATGACGAGTCGTTGCGTCCGATGGGACGTGCGACGTCCGGTGTGCGCGGCATGCGTTTCCGCGAAGGTGACTCTTTGCTGACGATGGAAGTGGTCCGTGAGGATTCCGAAGTCTTCGTCATTACCGACGGCGGCTTCGCCAAGCGAACCCGGATCGACGAGTACCGTCCGCAAAACCGCGGTGGCATCGGTATCAAGGTGGCCAAGGTTGTGGAGGAGCGCGGCGATCTCGTTGGCGCACTCATCACTCAACCCGGCGACGAGGTTATCGTCATCATGGAGGGCGGCAAGGTCGTCCGCTCCTCAGTCGATGAAGTCAACCTCACCGGCCGCAATACGCAGGGCGTCCGCTTCGTTCGCCCCGACGATGGAGACCGTGTAATTGCGATGGCTCCGCATTTGGAGGGCGACGACGACGTGGCAGACTCCGCCGAATCTGACAGTACGCCCAGCTCGCCGAGCACACCCGTGTCGGCCAGCACCCCAACGTCAGCTGACACGGCAGGAACTGCGCCTTCGGCGGCAAGCGGCGAACCGTCGTCGGATGACGGTTCGGCCGAACGTGACAACAATCCACCTAAAGATGACTAAGTTCGCGCACAAAACGCGGTAGCGTCATACCTAGCGAAATAACGGACGATGGAGAGAGCCCATGACCGAGACGACTCAAGAACGCGATCAGGTGTCTGTTGAGGATATCGACACCGATGACGCGTACGTGGAAACGACCCAGGTTGCGGTGCCCATGCGGAAGGATGTTGGTATCCGACGCGTGCGCATGACGATCTCGAGGGTCGATCCGCTCTCGGCGCTCAAGCTATCCTTCCTCATTTCGGTGGGCATTGGCATCATGATCGTCGTTGCGGCGGTCATTCTGTGGTTCGTCATGGATGCGATGCACGTGTGGGCTCGGATTGACGACCTGCTCGTTACGCTCAATTCCGAGCCACTACTTCAGCTCGCGCAGTTCATGGAGTTTGGACGCGTGGTGTCGTTTGCTGTTGTGGTGGGAGTGATCGAGGTGGTGCTTTTGACACTGTTCGGCACTGTCTTGGCGCTACTTTACAATGTCATTGCCATGCTGGTCGGTGGTCTGTACATCACGGTGACCGACGAGTAAGAAATCATTGTGTCGAATGCCCCGCTGATGAAACCGCGGGGCATTCGTTTAAATGATGAAGCGTACGTATATCGAAGTCTCATGAGCAGAAGAACTAAACGTCTCATCGCACTACTCGCCGTGCTGGTTGCGACCATGACGGCTGTCTACACGGTGAGATCCAATAACTCCGAACGAGCACACGCTGCCGCATCTGTCGACTATTTCGCGGCATGGGAAGAGTACAACGCACTTCCGACTCTCGAGGCTAATCACACGATTGTACGGGCATGCGAAGCGCTCTCACTCGACTGCGACGAGCTGATGGATGCCGCTAGCGACTTGAGCGAGTTTCCCGAGATTGGGCGCAAAGACATTGGAGCGATGATATCGAGCGAGGTCAAGAGCGAAACGAAGGGACTAACCGACGCGGCAGATATCCACGCTAAGCTCACGGCGGCATTAGTGAGCGGGGAAGAGCGTGCGCTCGAGAAAATTAAAGGGTTCGAGTCGACGTGGCGCGACGTCATTTTCCACGAGATTCTTAACGAGGCTCGCGCTGTTCTGGCCGCCGCTCCGAACGGAGTGGACACGATCACGCTGGATAAGCTCGTGGATGAAGCTGGATGGATGGAGGACACCGCGAGCCCGCTGAGGGACAACGATCTCGCGAACAGACTCGAAGAAGAGACCGATAAGGTCAGGGCAGCCATCGCGGCATTTGAGGCCGGAGGTGGGCGCGCAGTGGCATCGCCCGGCACCGTTGTTCCTGGGCACCGACCTGGAAGCCAGACATCACCTGGAACGCAACCGAGGACCGGACCGTCGGACTCCGTGACAGCACCAGCGCCAGAGCCCAAGCCGGCACCTGCTCCGGCGACGACCACACCCGCTCCGGTACCTTCGCCAACAGAGCCCGCCAAACCACCGGCGCCTGCCCCAACGACGCCGCCACCTCCACCATCTCCCGTGGAGCCGGATCCTCCAGCACAGCCTGATCCCGCACAACCGGAGCCGGAGCCTCCCCCGGGGTCTGGGTCTTCACCGACCGAACCACCGAAAGGAAACTAGGGCTTGGCAAAGATCTGATGGTACAAAGTCGACGATGGGAATTGACCGGGACATGGTATCCGTGGCAAGGTTTCCGCGGATGAGCGGCAATATCCTCTCGCTGCTTCGACGGATCGAAAAGCCGAAAACTCCGTGCGAATTGTCGACCGACGACTAAAGTGTGAGGTGTAGCGCTTGCGGACAAGGCAGTTTGAATATGACTGACGAAATGAGTTAATCTAATTCGGCG
>JBHWRK010000180.1:0-8866 GCA_043426715.1 Trueperella sp.
ATTCTTGTGACCGGCCCATTTCCTATATTCTGTTCGCCCATTGTGACACCGCATCACTTTCGGTGCGTGTGGGCTTAGGCTTAGGGTATGAATGTCCGTTTCTCTATGGTCTCTCCTCACCCTATTCCTGGGGCATTAATCCACCACATCCGTCAAACCATCGCGGATGTAGATACCGATCCCGACGAACGTGAGGTTCTCACCGTTGGTCTGAACGCTGTCACGTGGTTATTTGATATCGATGAGTCGAATCTTGGCCCCTACGCGGATTCTCTCGCGAAGTTCGAACAGGAGATGCGAGGACCGGCAACCGCGCTTGCTATTGATTCCGCGTTTATTACAGGCCCCATGGCTGAGCAAGGGCCGTCTGCGATCGTCACCGACGTCGATTCCACATTTATCACGACGGAAGTCATCGAGATGCTCGCCGCTCATGCGGGGGTTGAAGACGAGGTGCGTGCAGTGACGGAATCGGCGATGCGCGGCGAGATGGACTTCGCGAAGTCTCTTAAGCAGCGAGTCGCAACCCTGGCCAACGTGCCCAGCAGTGTTTTTGGCACCGTCCTCGAAGATATCGAGCTCACGCCCGGCGCACAGAAACTCGTCGATGCGACTCACGCACGTGGCGGCAAGTTCGGTCTTGTTTCTGGCGGGTTTTCCGAAATCGTCGGCCCGCTCGCCGAGCGTAGCGGGATCGATCGTTTCGTTGCGAACGGCTTGGAGGCCAAGGACGACGTTCTCACCGGTCGCACCTACGGTCCCGTCATCGATGCGGCGGCTAAAGTGTCCGCCATCATCGAATGGCAGGACGAGTGGGACATTGCACCTGAAATGATCCTGTGTGCAGGTGACGGCGCAAACGACTTACCGATGATGGCCCACGTCGGACTCGGCGTGGCGTTCATGGGTAAACCGATCGTTGTGGAGAACGCCGATTGTGCTGTGAATTTCCACCGGCTCGATGCCATTGCTGCCCTCGTCGGTTGGGATATCGACGCCTAGCCTAGCTCCCGCCCGATTCGGTTCGATAAGCCAAGCATGCTGCGCGAGCTCAACGTAAACGGTCGTGACATCCCCAAACCGTCAACGTGCTCAGGGAGGACACCACTTTGTCTCGAAGAATCGGAGCGTGGTCGGACCGATAAGGGCGAAAATTAGCGAGCCGCCGCCACGAAATGCGTCAACTCTAAATCGCCCAGGGGAAGCTCAGACCATTCGCCCTCAAAGGTAAAGACTGCCGCACCGGCTGTCGGAAATCCTCGGTCAAACGCCGCCTCTCCCTCGCGATTCCACAGCTGGAAAGCCACGGCAGACATCGTCGGCTCATGGCCAACAACCATCACCAGATCTCCTGTGGCTTCGACGCGCAGAAGATCAATCACATCGTCGCCGCCCGTTAAATAAAGTCGGGGCTCCACGAAGACCTCGCGTGCGTGAAGGCCACCGTCCTTGAGTGACTCAAGTGTTTGCTGGGTGCGCTCGGCGTCCGACACGAACAATTGATCGATCGTGCCAAGAAGGCGGGATAGTTCGTCACCTACGTACATAGACTGCTTGCGACCGCGATCATTAAGCGGTCGGGAATGGTCGGGCGAGCCATGGGCGGCCTTAGCGTGGCGCATAATCACAAGTGTTTTCATACACCCACCATAACTATGCAAGAGAGATCAAGTCGATATAGTCCTCAGACCACAAATCTTCGTCCCCATCGGGAAGCAGAAGAACGCGGTCCGGGTCAAGGGCCGTCACAGCGCCCTCGTCGTGTGTCACGAGCACAACTGCCCCATCGTAGCTACGTAGCGCCTCAAGAATTTTCTCTCGTGAGGCCGGGTCCAAGTTGTTCGTCGGCTCGTCCAGTAACAGGACATTCGCCGCCGACGCCACGATCGTCGCCAGTGCAAGCCGCGTCTTTTCGCCGCCGGAGAGCACGGATGCCGGTTTATCGGCGTCGTCACCAGAAAAAAGAAACGAGCCGAGCACGTTTCGCACGTCGGTATCGTCGAAATCGTTGGGAGCCGCATGGCGCATGTTTTCATACACGGTGGCACTCTGGTCGATAAATTCGTGTTCCTGAGCGTAGTAGCCGATTTTCAGGCCGTGACCGGGCTTGATTTTCCCAGAGTCAGGCTCCTCAACACCAGCAAGCAGTCGGAGTAGTGTCGTTTTCCCGGCACCATTCAGCCCGAGGATGACCACGCGCGAGCCGCGGTCGATCGCAAGATCCACTCCCGCGAACACTTCGAGGGACCCGTAGGACTTCGTGAGTCCCTCCGCCATGAGTGGCGTCTTACCGCAAGATGCAGGGTCCGGGAATCGTAAGTTGGCGACCTTGTCTTCAGCCCGCTCCGCCTCAAGCTCGGCGAGCATCCTTTCAGCACGCCGGTCCATATTTTGTGCGGCCACAGCTTTTGTTGCCTTGTAACGCATCTTGTCCGCTTGGAGGCGCAGAGCTGCAGCTTTCTTTTCCGCGTTCTGACGCTCTCGTCGACGGCGACGTTCGTCCGCCTCACGTTGTTTCACATACAGGTCCCAGCCCATTGAGTACACGTCGAGGGTGGAGCGATTAGCGTCCAGATACCACACAGTGTTGACCGTCTCACGCAAAAGATCGACGGCGTGGGAGACGATGATATACCCGCCGGGAAAGCTCTTGAGCCACTCACGAAGCCAGACGATCGAATCGGTATCGAGGTGGTTGGTCGGCTCGTCGAGTAGGAGTGTTTCAGCGCCGGAGAACAGGACGCGAGCCAGCTCCACTCGACGTCGTTGACCACCCGATAGTGTCTCTAGCGGTTGTTCGAGGAGACGATCCTGGAGGCCAAGCGCCGCCGTAATCCGCGCCGCCTCTGAATTTGCTGCCCATCCCCCTGCTGCCGTGAACTCCGCATCGAGGCGGGCGTAGCGTTCGATAGCTTTCTGCTGTCGAGAGCCTGCCTGTGTGGACATCTCGTGTTCGGCACGCTGAATCCGCTTAAGCATCGTCTCAATCCCGCGCGCAGACAGGATGCGTTCACGAGCGATCTGACTCGTATCTCCAACTCGTGTCTCTTGCGGAAGATAGCCGATGGCACCGCGGCGATGAATAGTGCCCTTCCGTTCGACGACGTCGGAGTTCGCCGCCTCCCCTGCTAACAAGCGCAGCAAGGTTGTTTTTCCGGCTCCATTTCGACCAACCAGTCCAATGCGCTTTCCCCTGTCTACGTCGAGCGAGACCTTGTTGAGAAGAACCCGCTCGCCAATGCGCATATGGAGGTCTTGAGCATGAATCACGTTGACCAGTGTAATGGTCGGACCCGCCATATCCACCTTCGGGCGAATGGATCACACATCGGACGCGATAGCGATACAATTTCGTGTTGGAGGCAACGCCGAACAGTTCTTCAAGGGGGCACGACATGACCTTTAACGAAAACGCGCGACTCAATACGGCTGGAACAAGCCGAGGTGGTCGCGGAGCTGCCATCGGCGGTGGACTCGGTGGCTTCGGCCTAATCGGTGTCGTTTTGTATTTTTTGATCACCGGTCAGCTACCTGACCTTGGAACCGCAATAGAGGCTCCAGTACACGAGCCGCCCGGTCAGAGCCTGCAGGAACAATGCAAGACCGGCGCGGATGCGAACGAAAACGTTGAATGCCGCATGGTTGCAGGCAAGAACTCCCTCGATGCTTTCTGGGGAGCGCAAGCTCCACAAGAGCTCGGCATCACCTATACGCCCGCCGGCCTTACGCTGTACAGCGGTCAGACCGAGACAGCCTGTGGCGTTGGTTCCTCGCAGATGGGACCTTTCTACTGCCCTGGCGACCAGGCGATCTACATTGACGTGACGTTCTTCGAACAGCTCAACCGTATGGGTGCAGAGAACGAATCACTTGCCCAGCTATACATCCTCGCCCACGAATACGGTCACCATATGCAGTTGCTATCCGGTGATCTCAACAAGGTCGATCACCGTGCGTCCGGTGAGGATTCATCCATGGTGCGCTCCGAGCTCCAGGCGGACTGTTTGGCTGGCGCGTGGATTCATAACGCGGCCTACACGCAAGACGAATCAGGTACGACATTCATGATTCCGCCGACTCAAAGCGAGCTAGAGGACGCACTCCTCGCCGCTCAGGCCGTGGGAGATGACAGGATCATGGAAAGTGCCGGAATGCAGGCTAACCCTGATAACTTCTCGCATGGTTCTGCCGAAAAGCGGATGGAATGGTTGACGAAGGGTATTAACGGCGGTACCTACGCTACATGCGACACGTGGTCGATAGATAAGCCGTAATCGTTACGCGTGAAGTCGATGAGGGCCGCCCGGCGTACTGCCAGACGGCTCTCATTGCTGATCACGGGACTTCTCCAATAAAATCTTGCCGCGTATGCACCGCTCCCCTTGGCCGCCTTGGTCAAAGAGTCCGGGCACAACATGGCGACGCTCTTGGTGAGAGTCCTCAATGGTGGATCTGCCGACGATCCGTTTCTTTATACGTTGAAGCCCAGCGCGCGGAGCTGTTCCCGGCCGTCGTCGGTGATACGCTCCGGACCCCATGGTGGAAGCCACACCCAATTGATTCGGAAGTCGTCAACTAGGCCAGACACAGCCTGGTGAGCCTGTTCTTCGATCACGTCGGTCAGCGGGCAGGCTGCAGAGGTGAGTGTCATGTCAGCGATCGCCGAATTTCCGTCGAGCGTCACACCGTACAGGAGTCCGAGATCAACGATGTTGATACCCAGCTCTGGATCAATGACGTCCTTGAGGGCCTCAACGAGATCCTCGTCTGTTGGTGGGGTAACTGTTGAATTCTCAGTCACAACTTTTCTCCTGTCTTATTCAATCGCCTGGTTGGTGGCATCGCGAAGAGCCATCCAGCCAAGCAAGGCGCACTTGATGCGCATCGGGAATTTCGACACGCCCTGTAACGAAGACGCATCTTCCAGCAGGTCTGCGTCTTCCTCTGAAATTTCATCACCGCGTGCATCCATCATTGCGCGGAACGTGTCATACAATTCGTCGAATTCGTCGAGCGACTTGTCCTCCACAAGTTCCGTCATCATCGAGATGGAAGCTTGAGAAATCGAGCATCCATGGCCCTGCCATGCGACGTCGGCAAGCTTGCCATCGCGGACGTTGACCTGGTAGGTCACCTGATCGCCACACGTCGGGTTGACCTGGAAGGATTCGCCGTCCGGGTCGTCGAGCTCGCCCTCACCGTAGCGCTCACGCGCCGCGTCGAGGATGATCTCTTGGTACATCTGTTCAAGTTCGTTCAACGTTACTCCTTGCCCTCAAGGCCAAAGTACGAGCGAACACGCGACAACGCCTCAAGGAATCGGTCAACTTCCTCCGCTGTATTATACGGGGCGAAAGATGCTCGGCTCGAGGCATGAACACCGAAATGCTGGTGGATCGGCTGGGCACAATGGTGGCCCACACGGATCGCAATTCCCTGGGAGTCTAGGACCTGACCGACGTCATGCGGATGTACGCCGTCCACATCAAAGGCGACGACGCCCAAACGATTTTCGAGGTCCGTCGGCCCAAGCACTCGTACGCCTGGAATGTTCGCAATGCCATCGAGGGCACGTTTCGTGAGTGCATCTTCGTGGCGCTCGACCACGTCCATGCCGATGTCCATGAGATAGTCAGCAGCTGCGCCCATACCCACGATCTGAGCAACCGGCTGGGTGCCCGCTTCAAAGCGTGCCGGTGGGTTCGCATAGGTGGTCTTATCCATGCGTACGATTTCCACCATCGAACCGCCAAACAAGAACGGTGGCATGGCCTCGAGAAGTTCGGAGCGTCCGTAGAGGCCTCCGATACCAGTGGGACCGAGCATCTTGTGTCCCGAGAACGCCGCAAAGTCGACGTCGAGCTCATGGAAGTCCACGCCAATATGCGGCACGGACTGGCAAGCGTCGAGCACGGTGATTGCATCCACGGCCTTGGCTCGTGACACGATTTGGCTGACCGGCGAAACCGCGCCGGTCACGTTCGATACGTGTGTGAAGGCCACAAGCTTCGTATTGTCGTCGATGACACCATCGACGACATTGATGCGTCCATCATCTGTGAGATCGAACCAGCGCAACTCGGCTCCGGTGCGAATACACAGTTCCTGCCACGGGATCAAGTTGGCGTGGTGTTCTGCCACGGTGACGACGACGTTATCGCCCTCGCCAAGCGTCAGACGCTCCTGGACTGCCTCAATCCGTTCCTTTTTCTTGCGCCCTCCGCGTGCTACGGATTCACCGCGACCACGAGAGATGTCATCGATAACGTAGGCGATGAGGTTAAGGGCCTCCGTCGAATTCTTAGTCCACACGATCTCATCCGGCTCGGCACCCACAAAGCGCGCCACGGATGCTCGTGCGTTTTCGTAGGCCACCGTGGACTCGGCGGCGAGTGTGTGAGAGCCACGTTTGACCGCACCGTTGGAATACATTTCCTGGCGGGTGACCGCATCCATCACCACTTGAGGCTTCTGAGATGTCGCACCAGAATCTAAATAAGCGAGGGTCTCCCCGCCCGGCATCGTGCGTTGCAGGGCGGGGAAATCCTCACGAGGAGCTGGTGTGCTCATTTAGGCAACCATTGCCTCAAAGCGCTCATAGCCGTTCTCCTCAAGCTCTTCGGCAAGCTCCGGGCCACCGGACTCAGCCACACGACCATCAACGAAGACATGAACGTGGTCAGGCTTGATGTAACGCAAGATGCGCGTGTAGTGGGTAATAAGCATGATGCCGTTGCCGTTGTCGTCGTGGACGCGGTTAACGCCCTCGGACACGAGACGAAGAGCATCGACGTCAAGACCGGAATCGGTTTCATCGAGAACAGCAAACTTCGGCTTGAGTAGCTCCATCTGGAGCACCTCAAGACGCTTCTTCTCGCCACCCGAGAAGCCAACGTTGAGGTCGCGGCTCGCCCACTCCTTGTCAGCCTTGAAGTTTTCCAATGCTGCGTTCATATCCTTGAGCCAGGTACGCAGCTTCGGTGCCTCACCGTCAATTGCGGTCTTGGCGGTACGCAGGAAGTTGGTCACCGTGACGCCGGGGACCTCAACCGGATACTGCATAGCGAGGAACAGGCCGGCCTGTGCACGCTCGTCCGGCTCCATCTCTTCGATATTCTCGCCATCGAGCAGGATCTCACCTTCGGTGATTTCGTAGTCAGGGTGGCCTGCGATCGCGTAGGCGAGGGTGGACTTACCTGAGCCGTTAGGGCCCATGATGGCGTGAATTTCGCCGTGCTTGATGGTGAGGTCGACGCCCTTGAGGATCTTCAGTGGGCCGTCCTGAGTTTCCACCGACACGTGGAGGTTCTTAATTTCCAGAGTTGACACGATATCTTTTCTTTCGGTTAGTGCGCAGTGCGCGAATTCTAGACGGTGATGTAGACGTCGCTGCCGTCCACACGCACCTGGTAGGTCTTAACCGGCGCTGAGGCCGGAGGGTTCATTGACTCACCTGTATGGAGGTCGAAGCTTGAGCCGTGGCGCGTGCATTCAATGGTTTCGTCTTCGACGTCACCCTGCGAGAGCTTGAAGCGTCCGTGGGAGCAACGGTCCTCGACTGCGAACCAATTGCCGATATTCGAGTGAATGACGGCAAGACGAAGCGGTAGCGGCTTACCCGGAATCTCGATAGCAATAGCCTCAACAGTTCCCGGAGCCACGTCGCTTGTCTGGCACGCGAGATACTCAGGCATTTTGAAGCTCCAATGCGATGTCGAGTTCCTTTTCGATCGATTCCATGAGCTTGTTCTGGACCGAGTCAACACCGATCTGGTTGATGAGCTCGGCAAAGAATCCGCGCACGACCAGGCGGCGTGCCTGATCCTCCGGAATTCCACGCGAACGCAAGTAGAACAGCTGCTCTTCATCGAAGTATGCGGTGGCCGATGCGTGGCCGGCACCCTCGATTTCGCCGGTTTCAATCTCGAGATTTGGCACCGAGTCAGCACGCGAGCCATCCGTGAGGATAAGGTTGCGATTCTCTTCGTAGGTCTCCGTGCCCTCGGCTTCCTTACGGATAACGACGTCGCCCACCCACACGGCGTGCGCGTCATCGCCCTGGAGCGCGCCTTTGTACATCGAATTCGACCTGCACTTGGGCTTGTTGTGCTCCATGAGCAGGCGGTTTTCGATGTGCTGGCCTTCGTCCACGTAGTACGCGCCAAGCATCTTGAGATCGCCACCTTCGCCGGAGAAATCCGACGAGGATGTGATGCGCACCAGATCGCCACCCAGCGAGACAACGATGTGCTTGAGCGAGCCGTCACGGCCCACACGCATGCGGTGCGAGGCGACGTGGACGGCGTCATCGTCCCAATCTTGAATCGAAACGACGGTCAGGTTGGCGCCGTCGGCCACCTGAACTTCGACGCCCTGTGCTAGGCGCGCCGAGCCGGTGTGATTGAGGACGACCGTGGCCTTCGAGTGAAGCTCCGCATTGATAAGCAGGTGCATCGAGGCGACGTCGGTCGAGCCATCACCGTTAATCGTTACGGTGACCTCCTTATCAAGCTCGACCTCCTTCGGGATGGTGAGCACGTAGGCGTCCTCGACGGAGTTCCAAGCAAGTGCCGCAACACGGTCTTCTGGAGCCACGGTCTTGCCGAATCGCTCGTCGTCGCGAGAGACCTTTTCAAGCTCAGCCTCGCCAGTCACCGAAATCGTAGGCTCCGCACCGGTGGTCTTCTCGACGAAGAAATCCTCCATGCGCTCCACTGGAGTAAATCGCCAAATCTCTTCCGTTCCTTGCGGAATCGGGTGTTCTCCCATATCAAAGGAGCGGCCGCGGTCCGCAAGGGACGAGCCGGTTGTCTTAGTATTCGTCATCTTTAACCGACGGATCCTTCCATCTGAAGTCCAATGACCA
>JBHWRK010000181.1:0-9358 GCA_043426715.1 Trueperella sp.
GGGGAGGACGGTCCTGCAGTGGGACAAAGACGATTGTGCTGAGGCCGGCCTCGTGAAGTTTGACCTTCTCGGGCTGGGCATGCTCAGCGCGCTACGTATCGCGTTCACGGAGCTGACCGAGCGAGGGATTGTCGCGGCTAACGGAATGCCCCTTGACCTGCACAATATCGATCAGGAAGATCCGCGCGTGTACGACTTATTGTGTGCGGCGGATACGATCGGCGTGTTTCAGGTGGAATCGCGTGCTCAGATGGCCACACTACCGCGTATCCGCCCACGAACGTTTTACGACATCGTCATCGAAGTCGCCCTTATTCGTCCCGGCCCTATCCAAGGTGGCTCGGTCAACCCGTATATCAACCGACGCAGAGGCAGGGAGAAGGTCACATATCCGCACCCGCTTCTTGAAAATGCGCTGCGTAAAACCCTGGGTGTGCCACTGTTTCAAGAACAGCTCATGCAGATAGCGATCGACGCCGCAGGTTTTACTCCGTCCCAAGCGGATCAGCTTCGTAAAGCGATGGGAGCCAAGCGGAGCCACGAAAGGATGCGCGAGCTGCGTGGAGCGCTCATGGACGGCATGGCCAAAAAAGGGATTGACGGCCCAGCACGCGAGGAGATCTACTCCAAGCTAGAAGCCTTTGCTGAATTTGGTTTTCCTGAATCGCACTCGTTTTCGTTTGCGTACCTCGTCTATGCGAGCGCATGGCTCAAAGTGCATTATCCTGAAAACTTCTACGCGGGCCTGCTAGCAGCTCAGCCGATGGGCTTCTATTCACCGCAAACCCTCGTGGCTGATGCACGCCGCCATGGAGTTAAGATCCTGCCCGTTGACGTTTGCTATTCGGACGAGCATTCCAGCGTGGAAGTCACGCCGTGGCGTGAGGTGCGCAGGCATCCACTGGTCAGCGCAGATCCGTGCCGCGGTTTGCGGCTCGGGCTGTCCAACGTCAAGGGACTCAAAAGTGCCATCGACCGCATTCTTGCCGCCCGTGCTGAGCGCCAGTTCGATTCGGTGGCAGACCTCGCTAGGCGTGCCCGACTCACCACGCCTGAACTAGAACAGCTCGCCGCCGCTGGCGCTCTGCGTTCACTGGTAATGTCCCGCAGAGACGGCATTTGGTCCGCACAAGCGCTAGCGTATTCAGGCAAGAAGATGGGCAATTGGTTCCAGCCCACGATCCCTGGCATCCACGTTGGTGTACGCCCACCGACGCTTCCCCCAATGACGCCGGTCGAAGAAAACATCACCGAACTGAGAACCACCGGCATTTCCGTGACTACCCACCCCATGGAATTCTTGCGTGAAAAGCTCATCGCGGATGGTGTCGAGACGATCGACGGCCTAAGCCAGTACGAGCCGGGGGAGCGCGTCCGGGTGGCTGGAATTGTCACGCATCGCCAACGTCCCCACACGGCGTCGGGAATCACGTTCCTCTCACTCGAAGACGAAACCGGACTGCTCAACGTCATCTGCTCTGTCGGCTTGTGGGAGCGATATCGGAAAGTTTTGCGTACATCCCAAGGGCTGATCATCCGCGGCATGGTTGAACGCGCGGATGGCGTGATGAATTTTGTTGCCGACGGCGTGGAACAGCTTGAGCTTGCCGTCTCGATACCCTCGCGAGACTTCCGCTGAACATCGCTTGACCAGCCAATGACCCTTCATCAGACAGGGGTTCGCTAACCGCCCATAAAACTGAGATTTTTGGGGCTCAACGCAACGGCGAAGCCAGATTGCAGGTGGAACGGCGTATAGTCCAAAGCATGGCATCCGAGTTAGGAACGGGCGACCTCGTCCGCAAAGGCACCCAAGAATACAGACGGGCCCTCGGAGCATTGTTCGCTATCGGAGTAGGCGCCTACGCGCTTGTTTATGCCCCGCAGCCACTCCTGCGCGTGATCGGAAGCATCTACGACGTCCCTGCCGCGCAAGCCGCCCTCCTCATGTCGGCCACCACGTTCTCGCTTGCATTTTTTGTGCTCGTCTGGGGAGCGCTCACGGCCCGCGTTTCAGAACGCCTGATCATCATAGGTGGACTGGCTGTCTCAATCATTATCTCCATCGTCATCCCGTTCGCACCCAATTGGCCGTTCCTCATCGGGCTGCGCGCCATCCAAGGAGTTGCACTCGCTGGCCCGCTGACCGCAACCCTCGCGTGGGTTGGACGGCACGTGGAGGCGCCCTCGATCGCACAAGTGTCCGGCCTATACATCGCTGGTACGACCGTCGGCGGAATGGCCGGCCGCATCATCTCCGGAGTCGTCAACGAGATTACTGGCGACTGGCGTATAGGTATTGCCGCCGTGTCCGCGATGTCTGTGATTTTGGGCGGGGTCGCACACCTGCTCTTGCCGCGATCGCAAGGAAAAAAGTTCGGATCGGCCCGTAAGCCACGCCCCGATTCCCCGTGGAAGAGCCGTCAACGCTTCATTTCTTACGCATTCGCGATGGTCGGCATGGGCATGTTCGTCGGAATATACAATGTGCTCGTCTACCGGGTAGCCGAACCACCGTGGAACCTTGGAACGTCGGTCACGTCCATGCTGTTCCTGACATACCTCAGCGGTACTCTCGCCTCGGCGCGAGCGGGAACCCTCGTGAGTATGCTTGGTCAGCGTGGTCTCATGATCTTCGGCACGCTGACGATGGCCGTGGGCGTGGCATTAACCATCCCAACGTCAATGGTCACTTTGCTTCTCGGACTATTCGTTCTCAGCGCGGGTTTCTTCGGCATGCATGCACTGAGCTCGGGCAGAGCCTCAGGGTTGCATCCCAAGCCCGGCACGGGATCGGGAAAGTACCTCATGTCGTACTACATAGGCTCATCGGTAGGTGGCATTGTGTTCGGTTACGGGTGGGACGTGGGACAGTGGCCAGGCGTCATGATCATGGTGGCAAGTTCGCTCGTCGTGATCCTCGTAATGTCTTTGTTCGTTTCAAATGCCGAACCGGTCACCCCTGACGTTAGGATGGAGTGACGAGCGAAAAGGGGTCAGTGTGAAGAAATTTAAGCTATTGCTAAAGGTTGCGAAGACTGCGGGACCTGCCGTGTTACTGGTCATGCGCACATACGGTCCGCAGATCAAGCAACTCATCGAGGAGAATCCCGAACTTTTCGACACGATTAAGAACCGCCTGACGGCAATCGCGCCGGGTAAGAAGTCGAAGCGCGGTATTGACGGCCTTCAGACACGTATCGGGGTGCTCCGCGAACAGACTACGTACCTGTATGCGTCCGCGAATAACGTTAGTGTTGCTGAGCAGGCGACGGCGTGGCGTCATGAGCTCGATGCGCTTGAGTCGGCCCTACCGGTTATTGACGCGATGGGCTCCAAGCAGCGCCGCACCCAGATGAAAACGATCGAGCTGACGATCGATGGGCTGAGTGCCAAGATTCTCGAATTGACCCTTCAAGATGACATCGAAGACGCGGAGATCGTCGATGAGTAACCCGCCGGGATCCAATCCATATTCGGATCCCACAAATCCATATTCCAACGACGGCGGTAGGATTCGACCCTCGCTCGGCGAGGCTCGTATCCGAAGCCATTCAACGCCCGCTCACGACCCTAACCAGTGGGAGAGTTTGGGACAGGGAACTGACGCACGCCGGCGCGGTTACGAGCACCCCCACGGTCCACTCACGACGTCCTATCCTCCGACATACCGGGCACAATCGGATGTGGATGGGTTCGGCACTCGCGCTAAAGCTCGGCAGTTTTCGCGGGGCGTGAAAGCCGGAGTAAACGTAACGATTGCTGGACTGCTCGTATACCTCATGGGAATCTTTTTACCCTTTGCAACATCGGACACGCTGGTCGTGTCGGACACAGGTGAAGACATCCGAGGTTCGTTTGCCACCACAAATGTGTTGGAAACCAATGCCCCGGCGTGGATGACATTTGCGCTCATCATGCTCGCGCTAGCGATTATTACCTACACAGCCTCTTACCGAAAGAGGGACGACCGTTCCGGACGTGCAGTTCTGGTGGGCACAGCGCTTAGCGCGGGTGCCTTGCTGAGCATTTTCACACTGTCGATAGCACTCGACGGACCCCTACGTGCGTTTTACGCGGCGGGTGGCGAGCTGGGCGCCGGACAGGTTGTCATGTTTGTTGGATCAGGGATGGCGTTGGTCGGAGCGCTACTAACCACTGCCGCAGTCGCTCGCTCCTACTCGAGACCGAGAACCTTAGCGATATCGGGGTCATAAAAATCAGGACCCTTGAGCACCTTTCCATCCTCACGGTAAATTGGCTTGCCATCCGCGCCGAGCTTCGACATGTTGGAACCCTGAATTTCTGCGAGGACATCACCCATCGGAATTCCCAGCTCGAGAGCCATTCCGTATACGACGTAGGTGAGGTCGCCGAGCGCGTCAGCGACCTCGACTGTATCGCGAGAGAAATCATCAGTGGCTCGAGCCTCGGAAAATGCCTTTTCGATGATTCCACGTGCCTTCTGGCCGTATACCGCCCCCGTCAGCTCCGCGAACTCCTCGGCGATGAGGCTCATGCGCATGTGGATGCGTTCGCGATCCGCATCTGCTCCGTCCTCGACGATTGGTAATCCGTACGTCTCGTGAAACTGGCGAACAAGGTCTTCTGGTCGGTTCGAATCAGGTAGGTCATGTGAGGTCATAAGCCAAATGTAGCGCAACAGGAGCCGAACCAGATGTTGGCTCAAATCACACCGCCAAGGGAGCTTCGGAATTGGAAAGCCTACGTCTGTGGTGATATATTTCTATCTGTTGCTTTCACAGCACACCCGCGCGGGTGGCGGAATAGGCAGACGCGCTAGCTTGAGGTGCTAGTCCACGTATTAGTGGGTGGGGGTTCAAGTCCCCCTCCGCGCACACGATAGAAATAGCCCCTGACCAGGTGTTTCGACACTTTGGCCAGGGGCTATTTTGGTTGATGGGGCCACTCACGAGGTAAGTATTGTGCGAGGAAGTACTCCAAGCGCCATTGTTCGAGAGTTCTTGGATTGCAACGAACAGGTCTGACTATTCCCAAATCTCTAACTCGCTCGGGTGGCCAAGCTCGATCTGTGCCACGGTGCCCTCGTAGAGGCTGATGTTGCCAGAAGCGCAGATAATTGAATCGGCGGGTATCGGGTCAAGCCACCAGTCCCCCCAGATAATGAATGTGAACCTGTCCTTCGAGGGGTAGTCGACGCCGATGTTCACGAACACGCCATAATCGGTGCCACGAACACTCTTCACAGGTCCGCACACACGTTGCCAGCTACTCTCATAAGCGCGCGCTTCATCCCAGCCAAGCCCACCGTCAGGCCAAGTCGGTGTCGGCGGAGCCACAGGCTCGACCAAGCAGAGACCGTCCTGTTGAAGAAGTCTGACCGACTCTTCGCTAACGTCAAGTGTCCTCCAGTGGTTACAACTCTGAATTCCTTGCTCGATGGTGCCATTTACAAGCTTAATGTAATCGGTATAGACCGAGTATTCTGAGGGACAGCTCCGGATCATGGCCTCGACTTTGTCGAGCAACTCTTGTGAAGTGTCACTTTGGCGCTCAAGCACAATGGCGCTCTCGAAAGTCCGATGACAATCCACTGGAGTGGTTGCGGTCGCTTTTGCGGAAACGCCATCATAGGAAGAACAACCGGCAGCTAGGAGTGGGAATAGGAGGGCTACAGTCATGCCCTTAGACCAGAGTGAACTGCGCTCTTTCCCCATGATTATCTCCCAGATCCACCTTCTTGGTATTGGCAAGCCTAATAAATCGGTCGTATCCAGAGCGAGGGACTTAGGACACAGCAGAGTCTCCACAAAAAACCTGCTGGGTCTTAAACGGGAGCATTACGCCACGTCGATTCTGGTTATACAGATCGTGGCAAGAAGGGGCGTGCATGGTCGTGCGCTCTTTACCGACATTTGCGGATTTATGGCCGAGCTGAGATCCAGAAGGTATTGGGGAACGGGAAAATGGACAGGAAAAGAACATTGGCACAATACGAATGGCAGTCAGTGTTATTCCGCGAGCATCCATACCCGACGCAGTTGCAACTCGGAGCGAATATCCTCAGGTAACTTTGGGTAGCTTTGGAGGACCGCGTCAACCACTTCCTCTGCCGTCCACAGCCGCACCCTAAACCGCTCGCGCTGAAGCGACTGACGTACAGCACTGGATACGCCGTCCCATGAAACGAGCAAGCCTTGATCCGCATTTCCGGCATGTTGCATCGCACCGAGCAGATCGCGGAATACCGAGTCGGTGACTTGTCCACCAGACTTTACCTGAACAATGATCCTGGGAGTCTCCATACCGAGCAACCCGCGCCCCGCAACAATATCGACACCTCCATCTGCCCCACCAGTCGAAGGTGTGCAGACGAAGCCCTCAGCTTCCAAGATCGCACTGATGAGCACTGTTAAATCATGCCCCTTGAAGGTTTCGCCGATCTTGACTCGGATTTGGTCACGAGCAACCTCCTCAATGTCTGGCCTTGTTTCCGCCTCATTAACATCAGGGTCCACACTGGACGCGAGAGAAGGCTTACTCGAATACGGAATTTGGCCGGGGTCGACTCGCTCCGTCATCAAATTCTGCAAACGTTCCACAGCTTTGCCGCGGCTAGGAGAAAACACCGTTAAGGAGCTCCCAAGCGTGTACAGCAGGTCCTGCTTCACAGCCGATCGAGGAAGGTCCTGAACCTTCCAATCCACACGAACTGCGTGACGCCGTGTCGGATCAGTGTCTTCTAGGTACTCATACCCGCTTTGTACGATTCCAATCGCAATCTCACGAGTGGTCTTGAGCGGCAGAACCATAATGTCGCCCGGCTGAATCCGCGCCCGAAGTGCCCAGAGTTGAGACACGGAAGTCGTTAGCGTTCCTTGCGTTGCACCAGGGTTCAGATCTTCTACTAATTTCGCAATAGCGTCTCTGCTCTGATACTCAGAGAGGTCGGGATACTCTTCCCAACCACCGCCCGTAACACCGTTGTTTAAGGCCCACGTATCCCGCTCTCCATGACGACCAGTACGAAATACCCATGCATCAACCATGTGTTTCATTATGGTCTACCGCGTCTGCTTATGGAAGTGCATCGAATGAGCACCTGGAGTTTGCGGTGTCGATGTCAGGGTATGTTGCACGCCTTTGTCTCGTTGGCTTCGATGAGCCGGTAAGTAATGACTAGATGGCTGGGAACCGGTTTGTGATGGTCGAAAACAGCTGCGCCGCCCTTATATGCTCATTGTGCTGAACAGTGTTCCGGCATCCGTGTTGGAGTTGAAGTATCTCGCAACGGAGAATTCGACGCCGAAGTCAGTGTGGTACCACCTTCTAACATAACGGCAAGATATCCAGCCGGTGGTTGTACCGAATATGATGACTGTAAACCTAGGCGGCATGTCGGCTGCGAAAAGTTGCTACACGGGAGCATTCGAGCTTGCGCGCTGTGGAATGCGATCGAAAGACGCGCACAGTATTCTGGATCTTCATGACTAACCACTCGATAGCAAGGTGCGTGCGGTAAAGTTCGTGCTAAAACAGTCAGAGATTTTAGTCGGTGCATTTTCAATGTATTTTCGACGCCAAGTTGAGAAGTAACGAGCAGATCGAATGATGTCGTCAAAACCAAGGCAGTACGGTTACCAGAGGCTTACAAAAGGTTGAATCAACATTTAGACGGTAACAATCTGACACCCACTAGGTGTTCTTCGCGAAGAAGGTACACCCCAGCAAACGGATGGTTGCGTCCGTTGCAGATACCCCCGCGGATCGCGTGAACTTGCGCTTTATGATTCAACACACTCGGGACTCGCATACGAGGAGTCGCATCATTGAGACTCGGATTTAGGAACTCAAGGAGTTGGATCAGATAGCAGACCAGGTGGAGAATTCTCCTCCCGTAGCTTCAGCCATGTCGCACCAAGAATTGATAGTCCTTAACGATCGGAATGATAGAGCAGTGTTTTCGCTCTCGTTGGCGACTCTAATTTCACATGCCTCAGTATGGATGCACGACGGGAGCTCGGGTAAGGACACGACGCGTTTCTGCTAACTTTTGAGCCGACGTCCGTGCCATAACGAATGGTCGTGGCTGCGCCTGTGGAAGAATGGTGACATGACGTTTTTACCGACAGCCACCACATCCGTGTTCGCGATCCTTGGCAAGCCCGTCCAATTCTCGAAGTCGCCCAATCTCCATAATGCCGTATTCGAGCATCTGGGGGTCGACGCCGTGTATGTTGCACACGAACCCGATGATGTCGGCGTTGCGATTGCGGGCATGAAAGAGTTGGGGTACTCGGGAGCAAATGTCACCATGCCTTACAAGAGTGCCGTGATCCCGTATCTCGATGAGATTTCAGATGCGGCACGCGAAATGAACGCAGTTAATACACTGGCGTTCCGAAATGGCATGGTGTACGGAGATAATACCGATGGCGCTGGACTACTCAACGAAATTCGTGCAACAGGAACCGAAATTGAGGATGCGTCGATTCTTCTACTCGGCACCGGGGGAGCGGCATCGGCGGTATGGACGCAGGCGGCGCTTGATGGGGCGAAAGAGGTTCGTGTCTTCAATCGGATGAAGCCTGAGTTCGACGAAATTCGCGCAACCCTTACCGAGCTATCCGCAAAGACCGGATCTCGCCTTACACTCCACGACCTCGGCGATGAGGCTGACTTGAAAGCGGCTGTCGAGGAGTCCACGATCATTATCAACGCCACGAGTGTGGGAATGGGCGACATGGCAGACCAGTCGCTTATCCCGGCCGAATGGCTCGGATCCCAACATACGGTGGCTGACGCTGTTTACCATCCGCGTATTACGAAGCTAATTGGGGAGGCTGATGCCGCTGGTGCGAAGACCGTTGAAGGTCTGCGAATGCTCCTTGGACAGGCCGCCATTTGCGAAAAGATCTGGCTCGGCATTGACATGCCCTTCGATGTTGCTGAAGCGGCTGTCATGGATGAAGACCGGACAACCTGACACAGCAGTTAAGCCTTGGATACCCTAGGGGGATGAAACCTTTTGCTTTCCTCGCAGCTCGCCCTTCCACGGCGGGTGACATTCGTGAGGATGAGTTGGCAGCCGTCAAGAAAATGGGCAATCTGAACGATGACGAGATCGTATACTTCTCGCTCGAAGATCGTCCAGAGATCGACCCCACGCAGTATGCGGGCATTTTCGTCTCCGGCTCCCAGTATGGCTTCTTCGATGATCCGGCTACGAAGACACCGGAGCAAATCGCAACGGAAGAAATGCTCTTCGCTGTCAACGACGTCGTCGTGGAACAAGACATCCCATATATGGGTCTGTGCTACGGCCATCAGTCACTCGCGGTTACGCTCGAGGAAAAGCTCACGGGCGACTAAGTTG
>JBHWRK010000182.1:0-9048 GCA_043426715.1 Trueperella sp.
TATGTTGAGCAAAGTACTCGCCAGCTCCGAGTGAGGTCCAGCCGGTGAGGAGATCAAGATCGATCTCCGGAATGACAACGTCGTAGAGGCGCAACTCCTGCACCTGAGCGTCGGGATGACTCTTCTTAAACGACTCGACGAATGCGTCGGTCATCTGCATCGAGCGCGAGTTATTAGCCTCTAGCGGGTGGGCTCGAACGATAAGAGTGCGCAATAGAGCGTCCTTTCAGTTGTGACACGGCGAGCACGAGGTGCCGTTCAGCGAACACCAAAAAAGTTTACCAACTACTTGACCTCGACCTTATTCGTTCCCAGGTGACGAAACCCCCACGCTTTCGAGAACACAATCGATCGTCGGATGGCTAAGAGCAGGGACGAAGGGCCGCAGAAGTGCCACAAACCATTGATCTCGATATACGCGAAGCGTGTCGAGACCCATAATTCTCCGGTGAACAGGAGGCATGTCACCTGTTCACCAGCTCGGTAGGAGCGCATTCTACTCTTGCCGAGTGGTGGGACGTGGTCGCCACACATCGCCGCCATTGAGCGCGAGGTGAGAAGGTGGCGTACTAGCACACCGAGCTCTAGAGAACTTCTAATTCGCAATTGTCGACGCCGAAATTGTGGGCTGCCTGCCCATTTGGTTCGCGTTAACCGACTCGGTCACCAGTGCGCATGTGTCACCGGTGGCGCATGCAAACGTCCCATTAGCCAAGACCAATGATTTAAACGGTGGAATACTCGACATTGTTCGCCAACCCGACCCGGGGCCGAGCCGACGTGCAGGAAACAAATTGACTGATAAGGAGAGACTCATGGACATCAAAATTCAGGCAGGAGACATCACTAAGATTGCGGTGGACGCCATCGTCAATGCTGCAAACTCGACTTTGCTGGGAGGTGGGGGAGTGGACGGCGCCATTCACCGTGTCGGTGGCCCGGGCA
The DNA here is from genome assembly GCA_043426715.1 of Trueperella sp. GTDB lineage: Bacteria > Actinomycetota > Actinomycetes > Actinomycetales > Actinomycetaceae > Trueperella. The sequence continues at coordinate 946 of JBHWRK010000182.1, forward strand.
TCCTCGCCGAAACCAAAAAGCTTCGAGAAACCGTACTCCCCGACGGCCTTCCTGCAGGACAAGCGGTTGCGACCACGGCAGGAAATCTCCCTGCCCGTTGGGTGATCCACACGGTTGGTCCCGTGTACTCGACGTCTGAGGACCGTTCCTCGATCCTTGCATCCGCCTACCGCGAGTCTCTCAAGGTGGCGAAGGATCTCGGCGCTCGCACGATCGCCTTTCCCGCAATCTCGGCCGGAGTGTATGGCTGGCCGATGGACGATGCCGCACGTATCGCAGTCGACACCGTTGCCGAATCGGACGCCGACATGACCGTCATTTTCGTCCCCTTCGGACCCGAGGCAACGGGAGCGTTCGAGGCGGCACTGGCGGATCACCTAAGCTTCGGCAAGTAGGTCGGTTAAGATCGGACCAGTTACAACTGAAGGGAACACCGTGAGTGACGAAACTCGTGCCTTGCGCGTCCAACACAATGACCGGATTCTCACGCAGGTGACCGAAGTGAACGACAAACTTCAGCAGGTACCCGCCATCCTCGAGGACGTGTGGCCACAACTGCAGGACCTTCTGCGCTACTACACCACACAATGGCAGGGTGATTTCGAGGCGCTCGAGAATGATCCGCGAGGCATGTACGGAGTACTTTCCGAAGACGGGGTCTTCAACGAGATAGGCCGGTTCTACGACACAATGATCATCCTTCGCGAAACGGTGGCGAAAATCGTCGATGAATACGAAGAAGGGCCAACTGACGACTAGTTTTCTGAGACGTTCGATCTAGTGAATCGTGGCCCGCTCGGGTTACAGTCCACTTCGGAAACTCCGGACAGAAAGGCCACCATGCCATCCGACCCCATCCGCGCACGAAGCCCGCTCGAAACGAGCCGCTACCTTGCCGAACAGATGCTCGGCAAAGCAAAGAACCCGTGGGGCAAGACCTTCTTGTTTGCCATCGCGGCGGGTGTGATGATCGGCATCGGTTTCGTCTTCTATATCACCACCCAGCAGGGCGCCGACAGTGCCGCATGGATCGGCGAGACGAAGGTGCTCGGCGGTGTCGCGTTTTCCGTTGGGTTGGTCCTCGTCATCATGACGGGCTCAGATCTTTTTACGTCGACGACGATGACCGTCGTTCCGCTCGCTAAGCGACAGATTTCCCCGGGACGATTCCTCGCCCATTGGGGCGTCGTCTATGGCGGCAACTTCGTGGGCTCACTAGCGCTCGCGGCCGGTATCGTCACCGCGGGAACCTATATGCAAGGCGGGGGTGCATGGGGCACGGTAGCGGTAACGACGGCAATAGCGAAAGTCTCGCACACGTTTACTCAGGCGTTCTTCCTCGGCATTTTTTGTAATTTCATGGTGTGTCTGGCCGTGTGGCTGGCATACACGGGCCGCACGCTCGCAGACAAGATTCTTGGCATCGTGGGTCCGATCGCACTGTTTGTGGCGACCGGATTCGAGCACTCTGTGGCAAATATGTTCCTCATCCCGGCTTCGTGGATGATCACCGGCTGGGCTGGTCCCGAGTTCTGGGAGTCGGCCCCGGCTCTGGCGGCTGGTCTCTCACAGGCCGATGCCGCGAGCGCGCTCACGACTCAGGCGTTCCTCATCGACAACCTCGTGCCGGTCACGCTTGGGAACATCGTTGGCGGAGGTCTTTTTGTGGGCCTGTTCGCGTGGTTCGTCAACATCCACCTGGACCAGAAATCAAAGCGGACCAGTCAGATGGTCTAGTCCGGCCAAAAAATTTCGTGAAAAAACGCCGCGAACTCTCGTAGCGTGTGCAACGGCGCTGACTGAGAACCTGAGGGGCCTCCGATTACGTGCCCGGTTACTCCTGCCCGACGCATATGAATCGCGGCGCGGTATGCGTGAAAGTTGTTCGTCACGCCAAGGAACGGCTCGTCCACGCCCTGATCGCTGAGTAGCCGCACGGAATAGGAGAAATTCTCCGCGGTGGTTGTTGACTGGTCTTCGATGACGAGGTCCTTTAGGGTGCCGAGCTTTCGGACATATGCCGCCATGGCGTGTGATTCTGCAGGACCGGGACGAGGCGAGCCTCCGCTGAGAACCAGGGGAGCGGGGCGCGTGCGCCAAATAGAGTGAGCCACCTCCAAGCCGAGCTCCACGCGACGACGCAATAGCCGAGTGAGACGTCCGTCGACGATGCGCGCCCCGAGGACGATCACAGCATTTGGACCGGTGTCAGCGCGCAGCTGGGCACGTAACCACTGCTTTGCGATCCGACGATAAATCCAGCTCCACGCGAGGAAGCCCAAGAACAACGCTCCAACGAGTCCTGTGACAATGACGGTCCATGCGAGCCAACAGCCAGAGTTGGATCTCGCAAAGACCCACGCGAGCATTCCCACAGCCACGAATACGCTTCCACCAAAGAATAGAGCAGCGAACTTCCAGCAGGTTTTGCGCCCCTCAGGCACGAGCGCGGTGATGAACATCCAGACACCGGTGAAAATACTCGCGAGTCCCGCCACAAGGAGGACGGGTCGGGAGTCGACCGACCCGGCAACCCACAGCGAGAGCGCGGCGAGCCCGACTGTCGTCGTGAATACAGGCCAGCGCGAACGCGGGGAATACCGGGCGAATAAGCAGGTCAGAGCGGTGGCGACGGCGGCGAGCAGGGCATGCATGCTGTTAAGTATAAAGAGCGATACGCCACCTTTTGGCTCTCCGCCTCGCCACGAGCAGACAATCCGGTTATGCTGGGATTGTTACTCGCAGTAGGTGTTGTTTTCGGCCACAGGCCAAGTAGTTCCTTCTTCGCGTGATAGAGCAACCAGAAGGTGGTTGCGGACCAGCCAGAAGGGAAAAGTTTTATGGCTACCGGTTTTGTTAAGTGGTTCAATGGCGACAAGGGTTTCGGATTCATCGCCCCAGAAGATGGGTCTGACGATGTGTTCGTGCACTTTAGCGCGATCCAGTCCGCGGGATTCCGCACGCTCGAAGAGGGCGACAAGGTGGAATACGACGTCGAAAGTGGACCGAAGGGCCTCCAGGCCTCGAACGTGGCAGTAATCTAGCACTTCGCAGATTTAGCCAAGGTGCTCCTACCCGCTTGGGTACGAGCACCTTTTCTTTTCCCTTGCGCGTGGTCAACCGGCCATCTATCCCAGGGCAATCCTCTTGGCCCATTGGGGAATGAAGGGGTGAGCCGTGACGTCGAGGCTATCCATCTCGACTGTCCAATCTTCGTTGATCCGGCCGACAGCGGCGAGCCCCGGAATCGGCGCCTCGTTGCCATCGAGCACGCTTCCAGCGTCATCGGTGCGAATGCCCGTGCGGTCGACATGCTCGTCAGCCCACGTAATGAGGTAATCCTCGATCGATTCGAGCTCGGGATAGGCCCCGCGCCAGAAGCCGGACGGCGGCAGCACGCAATCGACGAATGCGTCCACCGCGAACGGAAAATCTTCGGCGTCGATCGCCTTGTCGAGTAGCTCGACATTGATGATCCCTGCATCCACAAGAGTGAGCATCTTTTGCGAGTTGACCAGTGGCGGGCCGTAGCTCGAATTCGCGACCACCCCAAAGCCAGTCATGAACTGGTCCCAATCCTCGGGCGCGAAAATCCGGTTACTGACCCGGCGAATGATGGTCGACATGAGCGCCTGCCACGTCTCGGTAACCACCTGACGCGGCGGGATCGGAATCTCTTTGCGCGCGGAGGCGACAGATTCCGCGAGGCGCTCGCGTGCTAGTCCGGGGCGCGGATCGGGACCCTGCAGCGCCTCCTCGTACGCGGCTTCCGGATTTGTCGTGCCCTGAGCCCGCATGGCATCGACCGCCGCCGCGCGGATCGTGTCGAGCATGTCCGCGAGAGTGGGGGACTGGGCCACAGACATTCTTGCCTCTTCCCACCGAGCCTCGGTGAGCAGGTCTAGCACGGCCTTGTGCGGCGGTTTTGAATCGGGGAACACTCCATCACGGCTCGTCCCCCAGATGACCTTTGGTTCGCGCCCGGACGGTGTGTACGTGCGTCCGTCGTCAGAAAATTCTCCGCCACGACCTTCTGTCAGCTCCAGCGCGACGTCGACGAACGTTAATCCGGCGCCGCGGGTTGCCACCACGTCGCCCGCGCGGATGCCATCCAAATTTGTTAGGGGATAGGCGCTAGGTATAACGACGCCGGCTGGTTGGTTGACGTCCTCATCTGTTAATCGCGAGGGTGCGGACTGTGCGTGTCCAACTGTCAAAAGCAGCTCGCAAGCCGTGACCTCTCCGCCGTCGTGCCTGATGGTCCATGCACGGGGCTTGCCGGACACGGAACGAGCCCGACCATGTTCGTGAAGTTCAATATTTTCGGGAAGATGATCGCGCACGACGTCCGCGGCGTACTGGAAGTACTCGCCCACGAGTTTGCGCGGCGGGAAGTCATCAGCGAACTCGCCGTGGCCGTTCGCGTGCGCCCAGTCATCGAACGACTGTGCACCCTCGACCCCTCCCTTATCTCGGTATTCTTGGAACGGATCAACGATCGACGAGTGCCCGTTCAGACGTGAAAAGAGCGGCTGGTTCGGTGAGTACGGTGTGCCAATTCCCACGACGTCGTCGCCATCGTCCAACGCGCCGAACAGGTGAACTGTAATCGGGTGGCGTACCTCGCACGCCAACGAGTACAAAGCTGATAGTCCGCGCGGGCCAGCGCCAATGATTGCAATGTCCATGAATCCTCCGCACTTAACGTTATCTCTCAGCGTGCCGTTTCGCCTGTTATTTTACGGAGAATGTAGCCGAACAAAGAAAACCCGCCCCGCAGTGGGGCGGATCGTCCTGGGGTCAACCGACGTCTGGCGTATTCCTATGCCAATATCTTGATCTGGAACGGATAGCGGTGGACCCGGTTGTTCGATGTTTTGATGGTTGCCTTGATGTGGTGATACATCTCGAGCACCCATGCCAGGCCAATCAAAAGGAATCCGACCGGTAACAAGATGATCGTGATGACCATAATCCATCCGACGATGGTCATGAGCGCCATGCCAAGATTGAAGTTGAATGACTGAGCCGCAGCTTGGCGAACGTACGGGCTCGAGTCCTTCTTCACGATCCACACGGCCAGCGGACCGACGAACGAGAGCCAGCCAGCGGAAATGAACCACGCGATCACCGCAGACAAGTGAGCGAGCATCGCCCACGTGCGTTCCTCAGCGCTGACGTTGGGGGCGTAACCCTGGCGCATGTAATCCTGATCGTTGGGGATGTTCTCATGCCATGCCTGTTGAGTCCTCGTGTGTGAAGGATCAAACTCGGGGCGCGAATTAAAAGGACCGTACTGTGTCATGTCTCTATCGTCCTTTGTGGGTGCCTGCGAGGGCAAGGGGAGTGCGCCCCAAAGCGTCAGGGTTCACAGTGGCGCAGCGGGTGAGCCAGTGGACGCTTCGCGCGGTTGGCGGAACACGAGCGAGTCCTCCAATTGTGCAGGTTTAACCGGCTAGGGTTGAGGCATGACTTTCTCACACTCAGAACGCCTACGGCTCGCATCCCTGCTACTTTCCAAGGGTCCGGATGCGCCGACGCTGTGCGAAGGGTGGGATACCCGCGATCTGGCCGCTCATCTGTGGATTCGTGAAAACAGACTCGACGCGGCGGCCGGCATGGTGATCTCGGCAGTTGAAGATCATTTGGAATCGACGACGACGGAGGTATTAGAGCGTCCGTACGTGGATGTGGTTGAAGATTGGCGGGATGGGCCGGGACGATTCAGTCCGGTGCGTCTGCTCGACCAATGGATGAATCTTGCCGAGCATTTCGTCCACCACGAGGACGTCCGACGCGGTCAGTGGATGGTCGATCGAACACTCGTTGCGGCACGCGACCTCAGCGAGGATGAAAACGATTCGCTGACGAAGGCCGTGGTCACCACGGCGAAGGTGATGCTTCGCAACGCTAAGCAGCCGATCCGCATTATTGTTCCTGGTCGAATGACTCTCGATATCCGACCACGGGGAGTGGAATTCGGTGACGTCGTCAAGGTCAAGGGCGAGCCGGGTGAGGTTCTGCTCTGGCTATTTGGACGCGACGCCGTCCACCTCGACATCACGCCAAAGGGTGCAGAGGTCGTGCGGACGGGAATCTAAATTCCCGTCTCGTCGAAGGTCTTGATAGCGGCCATTCGTCCCATCTCGATCAGTTCGTCGGCTCGGTGGAAATCCAAGTCGCCCACGGCATCGCTAGGGACGAACACGGTTGCCGGCACAGGATTGGGTGCCGCGCGGTAGCGACCAATCGCGTCTTGCATCGTGGCAAGCGCGAGTGACATGACTTCCATCGTCGTCAAACTGGCGGGCAACGGACTGGCGCGCATCTCCTCGCCCGCAGCACCTGCTCCTGCGGGATTCGCATCAAGGCTGTCCGATGTGGATGGATGGTCGGTCTCGTCTGACACCGGCTCTTCGCGAAGGGGATCGATGGTCTCGTCGGGAGAATCCTTCACCCATCCTTCCTCAAGCTTTTGGAAAAACTCGTTTTCCATGAACGAGCGCTTCGTGCGCTGCCAGCCCGCGCCGATGGACGTCAGGCTGTTTTGAGCACTCACGGCGGCCTTTGTGACCCATGAGGGGCCGTCCTCGGCTGAGGCGATCTCATCACGGATCAGAATGTCGTGGGGGCTGGTGAGCGCGGGGCCACGCAGATTGACCGCGACGGTGGCGTCGGCGCTGACGGAGAGCGTGGGTTCGACTGGTACGGGATTGAGAACTGCACCGTCTACGAGCAGTCGGTTGCCGATCCGAACCGGTGTGAAAAACGTGGGAATCGAGATCGATGCACGTACGGCAAGAAATAACGGTCCGCGCTGGAACCACACTTCACGTCCGGTGAGGATATCCACGGCAACCGCTGTAAATGGAATATCGAAATCCTCGATATTAGGCGATCCTGTCACTTCCTCTACCGCTGAGAGCACGCGGTTTCCCTTGAGAAGGCCAGGCTTGCCGAGCGTGAAATCGAGAAGTGAGCGGACTTCCTGCCGCGTCAGGCTCAGGCCCCACTCTTTAAGCTCCTCGAACTTTCCCGCGGCGTAGACGCCCCCGACGAGGGAACCGATCGACGTGCCGGAGATTGCCACGATCTCGTGTCCTCGAGCAACAAGTTCGTCGATCACGCCGATATGTGCCCAGCCGCGGGCGCCTCCGGATCCGAGGACGAGCGCTATTTTCATCACTAACTCCATACTGCGAGTGGTTTGGTCAGGACTGTGCGTCGGCGCGACTCTCGCTCTCCTAGTCTCCCACGTTCGTGCTCCTGGCTGATTTTGATTTGGGGGCTTATGCCTAGGGCTAACAATCTTCACGGGTTGCCAAAACGGTGTTGTCTCAAGGAGTCGGGCACAGCGGGCGGATAGGGTTGGATGTAGTAACGCGTGGCGCGACTTGGTGGTCGTCCGCGTTTTTATGTGATCAGCGGAGGGTGCTTGTGGCAGACAATAATGGCGGTCAGGCTGGCGTCGACAGAAAGAGTGATGACACGCCAAAACCTTGGCGAGTGGAGGGTCTTGAAAACAAGGCAGGCTCGGCGGGTGGTCGACGCCGGCGGCCGTGGTGGCAGGTCTTTCTCATCCTGTTCCTTTTTTGGAACCTCTTCTTTGCTGGCTTTTCGCTCCAGGACATGTCCTCGCGGCCCGTCTCACTGTCGTACACCGATTTCAAACAGCAGGTGATGGACAAGAACGTCGATGAGATTTATGCACGGGGCGATTCGATTGAGGGTCAGCTGAAGAAACCGGTGCCGCACCCTGACGATGAGAGCGTTGAGTTCGAGAGCTTCACGACAGAGCGGCCAACCTTTGCCGACGACAATCTGCTGACCGAACTTGCGGCTGCGGGTGCGGACGTGCGCGCGACGCCGTTGGTTCAGCAGCGCGGATTCCTCGGCAACGTCCTCCTCGCCTTTGGTCCGCTCATTGTCCTCATGCTGTTCTGGTGGTGGATGTCGCGGCGTGCGCTGAAGAACGCTGGCGCGCTGCACGGACTAGGTGGCCGCAAGAAATTTACAGCCGTCGACCCAGAAAAAACCCGCGTGACGTTCGCCGACGTGGCGGGTATCGACGAGGTTGAAGCCGAGGTTACGGAGGTCGTGGAC
>JBHWRK010000183.1:0-7624 GCA_043426715.1 Trueperella sp.
CCCCCAACGGGTTGTTGCCGAAGGTATCGCTGCGGTCACGGTAGGTAAGCCGATCTGTGTGCCGACGGATTGGACCTGGCTGTAATCGATGCCCTCGTCATCTGAGAGCCAGGTTGGCACTGACGCGGTGACGGTTCCGACCACGTATTGTCCCGCGCCGAGCGCGTCAATCGTGTCGAGTGCTGCCATATCGAGTACGACGATCCGCTCGGGCGCGTTTTCGATGGTGGTTTCGCCCGATGCGTGGGTGACCGTGCGAGGAAAGCCTTCCGCTGTTGGAGCGTCATTGCCCGCGGGGGTGCCGGCCTCATCGGCCGCAGAACAACCGGTCGCGAGAAGGGTCAGTGCGCCGAGTGCGGCTGCCACTTTCCTGATGTGCATGAATGCTCCTTTATGGGTCCTGTCTGGCCCGGCGGCTTGAAGCAGCATCCTTCATTACGAAAGCGCTCGCTTGCTTAATTAGGTTAGGGCAACCTAAGTCGCAAATGCAAGGGTGTACGGCACCAGTTACGTAATTCAGGCAAAGTCTTGCGTAATTCGCCATAGGTGCTGGCCACAGGCATAACTGTTGCCAAGTTTCGCCCAGCACGGACGTACAGATACCTTCGCCGGACAATTCGGTAGATTAGACATGAACGACTGCGGCACAGCCGCTAGTCGCACGGTTTGGCAAACATTGGCTGAGGCGTGCGCGAATCGAAGGAGCTCACATGGTATTTCCCGCCCCCGACCAGGCAATTGCAGACATCGGCGTGACCGGCATGGGCGTGATGGGATCGAATCTCGCACGCAATCTGGCGCGCAACGGCTACAAAGTAGCCATCCACAACCGCTCCGTTGAGCGCACGCAAACCATGATCGCCGAACATGGTGGCGAGGGTGAATTCTTCCCTGCCGAGCCGATCGAGGATTTCGTAAATTCGCTGGCCAAGCCGCGGGTTGCCATCATTATGGTGCAGGCTGGCGCCCCGACCGACGCGGTCATTGAGCAGCTCGCCTCCCACATGGATGAGGGCGACATCATCGTGGACTGCGGAAACGCGCAATACGAGGACACCCGCCGCCGCGAGGCATCCTTGCGTGAGCGTGGGCTCCACTTCGTGGGCGCGGGCGTGTCGGGCGGCGAAGAAGGCGCATTGCTCGGACCGTCGATTATGCCGGGTGGAACAGTGGAGAGCTATAACCGGCTCGGGCCCATGTTCGAGACCATTGCCGCAAAGGCTGACGACGGCGAACCCTGTTGTACGCACGTTGGCCCCGACGGCGCTGGTCACTTCGTCAAGATGGTGCACAACGGCATCGAATACGCCGACATGCAACTCATCGCCGAAGCCTACGACCTCATGAAGCAAGTACTCGGCATGAGCGCTCCCGAAATCGGGGAGGTATTCGCCGAGTGGAATAAGGGCGATCTCGAGTCGTACCTCATTGAGATCACGGCCGAGGTTCTACGTCATACCGATCCACAAACGGGCAAGCCGTTCGTGGACATCGTGCTCGATCAGGCCGCCCAAAAAGGCACGGGCGCGTGGACAGTTCAGACGGCGGCCGCCCTCGGGGTTCCTATCACGGGTATTGCGGAGGCGACGTTTGCGCGGTCGCTCTCGGGATCAGTCCCCCAGCGCCAAGCCGCGCAAGGGGTATTACCGGGGCACACCGTCGTCGTTGATATTGACGACCGCGACGCGGCAATCGAAGACATCCGACTGGCGCTGTACACCTCGAAGATGGTGGCCTACTCGCAGGGATTTGAGCTGATTCGCGCGGCGTCTAAGGAATACGACTGGGATATCGATCTTGGTGCCATGGCACGGATTTGGCGCGAAGGCTGCATTATTCGCGCGCGCTTCTTGGACCGCATCACTGAGGCATACGACCGCAATCCGGATTTGCCACTCTTAATCGCTGATGAGTTTTTCGCGGGCGAGATCGATGGCGCAGTTGCCGCGTGGAGGCGCGTCGTATCTACTGCTGTCACAGCTGGAGTTCCGGTTCCGGCGTTCTCGAGTTCGCTGGCATACTACGACGGCGTGCGCTCGCCTAGGCTGTCGGCCTCGCTGATACAGGCGCAGCGCGACTTCTTCGGCGCACACACCTACCAGCGCGTTGACGCGGAGGGTTCCTTCCACACGAACTGGTCCAAGGAGCGCGACGAGGAGCGATGGAGCTGATGACCGACCAGAACCGCAATCATAGGGACGACTTCTCCAATCTTGGAGAACAGCTCGAGGTGGGCCCATCCGATCGGCGAGCATTCAAGAATAGGCTTCGCGCCAACGCAAGCCTATTTGCGCTCATGGCACTCGGGGTGCTGGCAATCATCGTGGGCGGTGTGATGCTCGCGAAGGGTGTGAGCACTTGGTAGAGCGCATAATTTTCGGTGCAAAGCTGAGAAAGGTCTGGACTGCGCCCCTGATTCACCAGACGTCAGAAAGTCGTCGCGCGCTGGTGTCTGAGATCCCTATCGGCTAATTCCGAATGACCTGAACATCTGCCTGCACCCGGCGTCCCTACTCCTTCGTCGTAATCGCGGTTGGGCCCCCAGCCCCTCGGGCCACCAAGTGGAAGAGGTAGACCGAGAGCGCCCAGCCCATCACCACATAGAACGCGAGGATGGCGAACCACTGCTCTGGCGCCAGTGTGAGCACGACGAACGGAAATACACCAAGGCCGAGCGCGATCAACGTGCGTGGCAAAAATCGGATCGTGGCAAGCGCAGCGTCCAGGAAGGCAGCCTTCAACTTCTGTGGCTGGCGTGATTCGTTATAGAACAGCCACGCGCTAATCCCGCCAAGGATCAACCCACCGGAAACGAGCCCGGCACGAAAACCGAAGCTGGCGGCCTCACCTATCAGGTCCGCACTAAGGATGTTCCACTCAAAAATGCCAAGCAAACCGAGTACAAGGACGATCAGCCACCAGATTGTGGACGTTCGCCAGTGCCGTCTGAATTGGCGGAAGAACGTCCGTGCGGGATGCGAACCCTCGTCATTGACGAGCTGGCCAATCACATAGTTGCCCGCCCGCAACGAGGCACCCATGGTGACGATCGGGAGGCTGGTCAGCACCATGAGGACGTTGACCACCACGATGTCGGCCGCGAGCGCCAGTGACTGATACATGTCTGATTCTGGATTCACTGGTTCTCACCACTGCCCAAACTCGCGGTGGATCCGGTTGATTCTGAGGCGATGAGCTCACCCTTCACGAGAATCTGCCGGTTGTCTCCGCCGTCGATAAGGCGCGCCAGCAGGTCGCAGGTTTCCTCGACGATGCGCTCCAGTGGCTGGCGAACCGTCGTTAGCCTTGGCACCGTGTACCTCGACATCTCGATGCCATCAAAGCCGGTCACACACATCTCATCTGGCACCGCCACGTCCGCATCGGCAAGCGCACGAATCGCACCAATCGCAATCGCGTCAGACATGCCAACAATCGTCGTTGCGTCTCCCCCACCTGCCACAAACTCGCGGGCAAGGCGCGCGCCATACTCGTGGGAGTACGACGATTCGAGACTCGACCCGCGCAAAACCAGTGCTGGATCCACCTCAATCCCGTGTCGGCTTAGTGCGGCGATGAAGTGATTCATACGCACCGCGCCGATGGATTGTTCACCTTCGACTGGGCCGATAAACGCAATTCGTTTGTGGCCAAGTCCCACGAGGTGGTCCACGATGAGCCCCATCGCGTGTTCGTCATCGACGGCCACAGCCGAATACTCCCCGCGATCAACGCCAAAAATCTCAGGCACCGTACACAGCACCGCAGGCACGGGAATTTTCGCCCATCCATCCGGATCCACGTCTGACCATCCACCGAGCAAGATCATTCCGCAGGTGCGCGCAGCCGATGCCGCGTTCAGGGCTGCCTCGAGTTCATCGTCGTCGTGTTGAACCCGCACGATTGTCACCACGTAGCCGTCAGAGCGCAACCTCCGCTCGATCAGTTCGAGCGCTTCAGTGAAGAACGGGTTCGCCGGCCCTTTGATCACGACGAGAACGGTATCGGAGTGCGCGCTTCGCAGCGACCGCGCACTCAGGTTGGGCCGGTAGCCAAGTTCTGCGGCCTTAGCGCGAACTCGCTCGGCCGTCGTCGCTGATACTCCCGGCTGATTGTTGAGGGCTCGCGACACGGTGGTCACACCAACACCGCTTGCGCGCGCGACATCGCGAATCGTGATTCTCATGTGCGCCTCCTATCGCGACCTTCCGAACGGCGCCGTCATACACGCTTGCCGACAATAACGGGGTGGCTTGGCCGCGACACACGCCGAGACCAAGCCACCGCTCAGAGCTAAATCAGCCCTTGACAGCGCCTGCCGCCACGCCCTCGATGATGTACTTCTGCGCAAAGGCATAGAAGATGACGATCGGGATGATCGCGAGAACGAGCATCGCCATGAGCGCGCCCATATCGCGATTGCCGTTCGAACCAACGAGGAACTGAACCACGATCGGAATCGTGCGGTATTCGGAGCTCGGGCCAAGAACGAGGTTGGGAAGCAGGAAGTCGTTCCAAATCCACATCGCGTTCAAAATCGCCACGGTGATGGCGGTGGGCTTGAGCATGGGCATAACGATGCGGAAGTAGTTTTGCAACGGAGAGGCGCCGTCAATGAGCGCGGCCTCCTCGATCTCGAGCGGAATCGACTTCACAAAGCCCGCAAACATGAACGTTGACAGGCCGGCACCGAAACCGAGATACAGCACGACCATTCCTGCCGGATTCGACAGCCCGAGGGTGTCTGCAAGCTTGACGGTCGGGAACATGACCATCTGGAACGGGATAACCATCGAGAACACGAGCACGAGATAAATGAGGTTCGTCCACCACGTCTTAATGCGCGTGATGTAGTAGGCCGTCATCGAGGAGAAGAACAGAATAACGACGACGGAGCTCACCGTGATCACGAGCGACCAGAAGATCGCGGTGTGAGTTCCCGACAGTGCGAGGCCGGTCTCGTAATTCGTGAGCCCCACGAAATCATTGCCAAAGGGGATCGTGAACGGGTTCGCCGAGATCGAGAACTTTGCCTTGAACGAGTTGATGATGATGAACAGGATCGGCCCGAGGAACACGAACGTGAGAAACACGAGCACCACGTAAATAAGCGCGAGACCAGGGGTCAACTTGCGTCGCTTGGTGTTCGTCTCGATTCGTGCTTCTTGCGGATTCGGCGTCTTATCGGGCGCCGGCTGCGGAATAACTTCTACACTCACGCTTCAATCTCCCTCGAACGAGTAGCTTTCAGCTGGAACATCGCGATCGCCACGACGACGACGACGAAGATCACGGCTTTCGCCTGTGCCACGCCTTCTTGTCCGATGCGGTAGAACATCGAATTAACGATGTTGAGTGCGACCATTTCAGTCCTGCCCATCGGGGCACCTGCCGTTAGGGCGAGATTCTGGTCGTACATCTTGAACGTGGATGACAGTGTGAGGAACAGCGTGATCGTGATGGCCGGCATGACCATCGGGATGGTCACGTGGCGAAGGGTCTGCCACCGTCCCGCACCGTCGAGCTGCGCGGATTCGATGAGCTCCTGCGGAACATTTTGAAGGGCCGCGATGAAGATGATCATCATGTAGCCGATCTGCTGCCAGTTGATGAGGAAGACGAGGCCGAGATAACCGTATTTCCAATTGGAAATGATGGTTGTGCCCTGCTCGGCGAGAATCGCATTGAAAAGAACTTGGAACGTGTATCCGAGAACGATGCCGCCGATGAGGTTCGGCATGAAATACACCGTACGGAAAAAGTTGGTTCCGCGTAGCCTTCTCGTCAGCAACCACGCGATGGCGAAGGCCGCGATATTCACCGTCACGATCGACACGACGGCCACAAGGATCGTGAAGAAAAACGCGCCTGTAAATCCGCTTCGTTCAGCGAAGGCGTCCTGATAATTTTGCAGACCCACAAACTTGGCGTTGGTGACCGTCGTGAAATCGGTGAACGATAGCCCAAATCCGACGATGAACGGCACGAAGAATGCGATGCCGAACGCAATAAGGGTGGGCAGCAAAAAGATGGGACCATACTTTTTGAGCGCTGCTCTCATAAGGTATCCGTTCTAGATCAGGAAGGAGCGAGCTTGGCCCGCTCCTTCCAGTCCACTAAGGGACGTCCGCGCGGGTTTGCGCGCGGACGTCCGGGTGATTAGTTCTGCTTCTCAGCAGCCCAAGCGTCAACGAAGATCTGCTTGACTTCGTCCCACTCGATGTTGCCGGATGCGTACTGTCCGAGCGCCTGAGCGAACTCATCCTTGAAGTTCTGCGACGGGTAGGTGGTAAACACCCACGACACGGCCTCAAGGTCGTCGTTGTTCAGGTAACGCTGGATCTCCTTGGCAAGCGGATCGGTCGGGAACTCGTCCTCACCGAAGGTGGTGAATGGTGCCATGAAGCCAAGCTCCTCCACCACGAACTTCTTGCCGGTGTCCGAGCTGAGCATCCAGTTGATGAAGTCGATCGATGCCTGCTGGTCGGCCTCAGATGCCTGCGAGTTCACAGCCATGAACGCTTCGGTGCCCACTGCGAGGCCCTGGTTCTCTTCGCCGTCAACTCCGATGTAGATCGGAAGGAACTTGATGTCCTCTTCAGCAACAACGTTGCCGTCGACCTCGGAAATCTGGCTCCATGCCCAGTTGCCGTTCTGAACCATTGCGGCCTTGCCGGTTGCGAACTCGGCCATCGAGTCGGTGACGGTCTTAGACGGGGTCAGTGAACGCTCGACCGTGGAGTTGTCGAGGTAGAGGTCAAAGATCTGCTGGAAATTCTTGTCGTAGGTGAACTCGATTTCCTGCTTGTCGGTGACGTCGTCATCCTTGTACTCGTAGAAGGTCGGGATGTTCGACAGGTGGGTCTGCCAACGCCACTCTTCGCCCGGCGAGAGCGAGGTGGAGGCGAAGACGCCGTCGATTCCGAGCTCGCCAGCCTTGGACTGCATGTCCTCGGCCACAGCCTTCAGCATGTCAAAGTTGTTGATCTCGTCCATCGAGCCAACTACAGCGCCGTCGGTCTCAAAGTAGTCACGCATGATCGCGTCGTTGTAGATAATGCCGTAGCCCTCAATGGCGATCGGCACGCCGTAAATCGAGCCATCCTCACCCTTAAGTGCCAGGTTCTCGTCGGTGAGGTTCTGTGCGAACTCCACGTCGTCTAGGTTAAGCGCGTAGTCCTGCCAGGTCTTCAGGCCAACTGGGCCATTGATCTGGAAGATCGTCGGAGCATCCGACTTGGTGACCTCGGTACGCAGAGTCTGTTCGTACGTGCCGGAGGCTGCCGTCGCGACGGTGACTTCCACACCGGTTTCTTCCTTGTACGCGTCAGCAACGGCCTGGTAGGCCGCTTCGGACTCGGGCTTCCAATTCAGGAAGTAGACCGAACCTTCACTGCTCGAGCCAGCGTCGGCGCTACCCGCGTCGGTGCCGTTCGAGTCGTCGGATGAGCAAGCTGCAAGTCCGCCGAGTGCGATTCCACCGGCTGCGACCAGCGCAAGCAATCTCTTCTTAGATGCCATATTGGCGTCCTCCTTTGGACGATGGTTGAGCAATGCTCATGGAAAGTTCCGGTGCCACCTCGTTGCGACACAATTTCGGAAACGTTTCCGTTGTGCGCTCACG
>JBHWRK010000184.1:0-14500 GCA_043426715.1 Trueperella sp.
AGTTCGTAGTCTTTAAACTTCACGCCTGCGGAAACTTTCTGGCGGTCATCGTAGAGGACCTCAACCCCCACTGAACTGAGCTCCGCGCCGAGCTTGTTTGCGGTTTCGAACACGTCCAGGTCCTTGCCAGTGGCGAGGATATGAACATGTGCAGGCGCAACCTGAACCGGCCACTTAAGGCCGATATCATCGTGGTTAAGCTCCGCGAGCGCTGCCACGATGCGCGACACACCGATGCCATACGAACCCATGGTCACCACGGTGGCCTTACCGTTTTGATCAAGAACCGTGAGATCGAGAGCCTCAGCGTATTTGCGGCCAAGCTGGAAGATGTGGCCGATTTCGATGCCACGCTGGATGCGCAACGGGCCAGAGCCATCCGGCGCCTCGTCACCTTCGCGGACCTCAACAGCCTCGATGAAGCCGTCGGCCTCGAAATCACGGCCGTAGACCACGTTGAACGAGTGCTTCTGATCGGCGTCACCACCGGTGATCCAGGCCGAACCGCGTCGAACGTGCGGATCAAGCAAGTAGCGCACGGACCCCACGGGGTTCCCGTCCTCATCGGTGGTGCGATTCGGCGAGTTCGGCCCAATGAAATTCGGGCCAATATAGCCGGGGACAAGCTCGGGATAGCCTTCGAAATCTTCTGGCTGAGCCATCTCCACCTCGGCAGGTGCCAGGCTGGCCTCGATACGCTTCAGATCTGCATCACGATCGCCGGGCATGCCGATGATTAGGAGTTCACGCTCGCCGTCCGGGTGCGTTGCCACGACAACGACGTTTTTCATCGTGTCAGCCGCCTCCCACGGGCGGTCATCGCGCGGCCTGACCCTGTTCGCAAAATCCACGAGGAGTGCAATCGTCTTCGAATCCGGCGTGTCAAGCGTTTCCGACTCAGGAACATCCGAGTAGTCCAGGTCCTCCTGCGGCGGCGTGGTCACAGCCTCGGTGTTGGCCGCGTATCCGCCGTCAGAGACAACGAACGTATCCTCACCAACGTCGACTGGGGCAAGGAACTCTTCTGAACGCGAGCCGCCCATAGCACCCGAGGTCGCCTGCACAATAACGTACGGGAGACCGAGACGCTCATACGTCTTTTCGTATGCATCGCGCATGATCTGATACGAGGCGTCCAAACCGTCGTCGGCGATATCGAATGAATAGGCATCCTTCATGACGAACTCGCGCGTACGGAGCAAGCCGGCACGGGGCCGCGCCTCGTCGCGATACTTCGTCTGGATTTGGTAAAGGTTCAGCGGTAGGTCCTTGTACGAGCTGCATAGGTCCTTGACCGCAAGCGTGAACATTTCCTCGTGTGTGGGCGCAAGCAGATAATCGTTGTCGCGGCGGTCCTTGAGGCGGAACAGGTTGGGACCGTAGTCTTCCCAACGGCCAGTAGCCTCATATGGCTCACGTGGCAACAACGCCGGGAAGAGCATTTCTTGGGAACCTGCGGCGTCCATTTCCTCGCGGATAATCTGCTCCACCTTGCGCAACACACGCAGACCGAGCGGCAGCCAGGAGTAGGCGCCTGGTGCGGCACGACGAATGTAACCCGCGCGCACGAGCAACTTGTGGGATTCGACCTCAGCATCCGCTGGATTCTCGCGGAGGGTCCGGACAAATAGTTTAGACATCTTAAGCACGGGCACATTCTAGCCCAGACCCCCACCATCGCAGAGATCGCACCACCGACTGGTTGCATTCACACACGAGATAAGTCCGCACTTAGCAGTAATCGGTGCTACAAAAGGATAGTTGAGTACATCCCGACTGTCTCGAATCCAGCCTTTTCGTAGGCGCGGATGGCCGCCGCGTTGTAGTCGTTGACATATAGCGAGACGGTGGGCGCGATCGTGTGTGTGATCGCGCGAGCTACCGTCACCATCGCGCGGGTGGCAATTCCTTGGCCGCGCAGGTCCGGCGCCGTCCACACCCCCTGTATTTGGGCGACTCCCCCGGCAAGCGCGCCGATGTCAGCTTTGAACTCAACGCGTGACTTTCCATCTGGCCCGATTCCCATGCGGACGAATGTGTGCCCTTGACGTACGAGATCATGAACGCGTTGGGCGTACGTATTGCCGTACATCGTGGGGTCATAGCCTACCTCTTCGATGAACATCGCAACCGAAGCCGGAATCACGAGCCCACCTTCGCCGAGCTCAGCAGTACGCACGTCAGGATCCGGAGCCACCTGTTCGGCACCCGGCTGATAGACCATGGATAGTTGGCGTGCGCGCACCTCACGAGGAGCCGAATATCCATGCTTAAGGCGGGCCCATAGAGGCATTACCTGATCGGCGGGACCCACGACCGAGTTGCACAGCTGTCTCGTGTTCAGCAGGTGGTCGGCCAGAATGTCCAGGCCCACCTCATCGAACCCGTAGGGCACAAGGTTACCGCCATTCCAGCACACGGCCGTAAGTTCGGCGTCGTCGTTGAAAAGTCCGAGGGCGTGAGCCGGGCGCACGGGGTTCTGTTCCATCGGAACGCGCGCCAAAATAGTAGCGACGGGATCTTGGCGAAGCAGGGCGATCGCCGCGCTCTTGTCGAAAGCGCTGAGCCGCCTGAGCCGCGAGCGGCGCAGCCACTTCACTAGACGATCACTTCAGGCGTGGATTCGGGATCCTCGGCGAGTCCTAGCTCCTCTGCCACGATGCGGGCGCGACGGATGAGTGTCTCCACGATCTCCTCCTCCGGCACGGTCTCCACGACCTTGCCCTTGACGAATATCTGGCCCTTGCCATTGCCAGACGCCACACCAAGGTCAGCTTCGCGCGCCTCACCGGGGCCATTGACGACGCAACCCATGACAGCAACACGTAGCGGGAAGGTGACGTCCTTCAGTCCTTCGGTCACCTCATTGGCAAGTTTGAACACATCAACCTGCGCCCGGCCACACGATGGGCACGAGACAATCTCGAGCTTGCGCTCTCGCAACCCCAGCGAGCGGAGGATCTCCTCGCCTACCTTGACTTCTTCGACAGGCGGGGCCGAGAGCGAGACACGTATCGTGTCACCGATGCCCTGGCTGAGGAGCGCACTGAACGCCACCGCAGACTTAATCGTTCCTTGGAACTCGGGGCCCGCCTCGGTCACGCCGAGGTGGAGCGGCCAGTCGCCAGCTTCAGAGAGCAGTTCGTAGGCGCGGACCATCGTCACCGGATCATGATGCTTGACGGAAATAGCGAAATCGTAGAAACCAGCCTCCTCGAAGAGGCGAGCCTCGTTGACGGCGGACTCAACCAGAGCTTCGGGAGTTGCCTTGCCGTATTTCTTGAGTAGGCGTGGATCGAGCGATCCCGCGTTAATACCGATACGCATCGCAGTGCCGTTCGCGTTCGCAGCAGCGGCGATTTCCGGGATGCGATCGTCAAACTTTTTGATGTTGCCAGGATTCACGCGCACACCCATGCCGGCGTCGATCGCAGAGAACACGTAGCGCGGCTGGAAGTGGATATCGGCCACCACGGGGATCGTGGACTGCTGCGCGATAATCTTCAGGGCGTCGGCGTCCTTGTCGGTTGGGCACGCAACGCGTACGATGTCGCAACCAGCGGCCGTCAATTCTGCGATCTGCTGGAGGGTTGCACCAATATCGTGCGTTTTCGTTGTGGTCATCGACTGGACGGAAACCGGCGCGTCACCACCGACGTACACGTCGCCCACTTTGATCTGACGAGTCTTCTTGCGCGGGCGAAGAACCTCGGGCTCTTCTTTCAC
Source organism: Trueperella sp. (assembly GCA_043426715.1). Classification (GTDB taxonomy): domain Bacteria; phylum Actinomycetota; class Actinomycetes; order Actinomycetales; family Actinomycetaceae; genus Trueperella. The sequence goes on from JBHWRK010000184.1 coordinate 3,727, forward strand.
GGACGGGATACCAAGCGAGATAGGATTATTCACGCCTCCGATTATGTCACTTCCCGTCGCAGTGTGCACCAGTGCAGACAGCGTGGTCTAAACCGCCGGGTTGACGATGTCAGCCACGATGAGTAACAGCGTCATGAAGATCAGGGCGGCAAACACGAGGTAGCTCAGTGGAAGGAGTCGGGCGGTATCGAACGGGCCTGGATCCGGCCTCCCCTGCGCCTTGGAGATCGTCCGGCGGGTGCCCTCGATGACAGCGCCGAGGATGTGTCCGCCATCGAGCGGGAGAAGCGGAATCATGTTGAACATAAAGAGCGACATGTTGAGCCCCACAAGAAGCAAGGTCAGATCCGCCACCCGATCAAGCGCACTATAACTATCACTCTCAGTGGCCGTGATGTTGCCGGCGATGTCCGCGATGCCAACAATTCCGATGACTCCCGTAGCGTCACGTTCCATACCGGTTGTGAGGTCGACGGCTGTATTCCACAGGTGAACCGGTAGATTGATCAGAACCTTGCCAGTTCCCACCACCAAATCCCACGTTTGCCCTGGCACCGCCCATAAAGATTGCCGCTCACGTTCGCTCGTCGGTGAAATGCCCGCGTATGGTACGTCGCGGAGCACGGGCTCCCCCGTTTCGTCTACTACCAGCTCGCCATCCTCGACGACAGGCCGTTGCAGCGGAATAGGAGAGACGACGACGGTGAGCTGCTCATCATCACGTGCGACAAGCACGTTGACCGGGCCTGTTCCGCCGTCCGTAATGGCGGCGGCGAGTTCGGTCCAGTCCGATGTGGTGGTATTTCCCCAAGCGAGGATCGTGTCGCCAATCTCGAGGTCGGATTGCGCGGCAGGACTAGCCGGATGCTCGGCATCGCATGTCCCTTCGTCAAGCTTCCCCACACATGGGGTGATTGCCCCCACCTGATTTGTGAGCACGGGCAGACCGATGCCCGACATGACCACGCCAAGCAATAGTCCAGCGAGAATCAGATTCGTCACCGGACCGCCGAACATGACCACGAGCTTCTTGCGCGCAGGCAGACGCCAAAACGCCTGGTGCTCCTCCCCCGGCCCGAGGTCTTCGGCCGAAGCGCGGCGCGCTTCTTCGGCCATAGTCAGCCGGCCATTCTTGTGAGTGGGCACGCCAGCTTTCGCGGGCGCAAGCATACCCGCCATCTGAACGTAGCCGCCCAGTGGGATAGCCTTCAGGCCGTATTCCGTTCCACCGCGAACAGTCGACCAGATCGTGGGCCCAAATCCGATGAAATACTGCGGGACCTTGACCCCAAACTTCTTGGCCGGTAGCAGATGGCCAACCTCATGAATGCCCACGGACATGAGCAGACCAACAATGAGGAAAAGGATGCCGGGGAGTGCCCCCACTTAAACCTCCATCGCGGAACGAGCAGCCTCGCGCGCCCAGGCGTCAGCGGCAAGTACGCTGTCAAGGTCAATCGAATCGCTCGCATCGAATGACTCAAGAACGGCAGCCACGGTATCCACGATGTCAAGGTAGCCGATCTTTCCATCGATAAATGCAGCCACGCATTCCTCGTTTGCGGCGTTGAGCACGGCGGGATGCAACGGTGAGGCCGCGACGGCTTCACGCGCAAGCCTGATCGCCGGGAAGACCTCACCATCAAACGGCTCAAACGTCCACGCCACAGGCTCATCCCACGCACACGGCGTAGACACATCGATGAGACGTTCAGGCCACGAGAGTCCCAGCGCAATCGGTAACTTCATATCGGGGGGCGAGGCCTGCGCGATCGTCGAGCCGTCCACAAATTCCACCATCGAATGAATGACGGACTGCGGGTGAACGACAACCGTGATGTCCTTCGCCTCCACGTCGAACAGTAGCGCAGCCTCGATGAGCTCAAGCCCTTTGTTAATGAGTGTGGAGGAATTAATCGTCACTACTGGACCCATGTCCCACGTCGGATGGTCGAGCGCCTGCTCGGGAGTCACGCTTTCAAGCTGCTCGCGCGACCAGCCTCGGAACGGCCCACCAGATGCAGTCAGCACGAGGCGGCGCACCTCGCTCTTCCCTGTCACAACAGGAGAGGTCAGGCCTTTCTCGTGTCTGCCCGAACGTAGAGCTTGAGCGAGCGCCGAATGTTCAGAAACAACCGGCACGATCTGCCCGGGCCACGTGATCGCATCCGCAATCAGTCCGCCACCAATAACAAGCGACTCCTTGTTCGCGAGCGCGAGAGTCGCTCCCGACTCGAGCGCGGCGAGCGTTGGACGCAGTCCAATCGAGCCGGTAATTCCATTGAGCACGACGCCGGATTCCTCGGCCGTGCCCGATAGCGATCCAGCAAGCTCCACCATGGCCTCAGCGCCGGTCTCCACCTGCGGGGCTGGCTTGCCGCCAGCATTCTCATTCCACGCCGCCGTGAATTCGTCCGCCTTGTCGGCGGCGATCGCCACGCGTGGCACGTCAAAGGCCAGCGCTTGCTTGACCAGTAGCTCTATGTTTGCGCCACCAGCCCCAATGCCTGTCACGCGGAATTGACCCGGATGGGCCGTGATCACGTCTAGTGCCTGCGTGCCAATCGATCCTGTGGATCCGAGAAGAACAACGTCGCGCATTACTCCACCGCCAACAGAACCGTCACCGCGCGATCAAGATACACGTCAACGACAGCTTCCGAATAGGCCGATGCACCGCGAGCCCGATCAAAGATCGCCGTGCGCAGGTCGTTCGACGTCATCGCGGCCTCACCTGAGAAATAATCTGCCAGCCTACCCATCAGCACATCCACGTCTGTTTTCGAATAGCCCGTGCCGTCTGCGTCGGCAAACTTTTCGCCGTCTGGGCGAAGTAGACGCGGGTACAAGGTCTGTGCACGTTCGTAGGTTTTCTCCAGCCAGGCATTCTCGCCGTCGGTGTCTATGACCCGTGCACGTCGTCGCTGAATAAACGCCGACTCCAAGCGATCCAGTGCCGCATCCACAAGGCGAGGCTCGTATCCGTTGCGCACCCACTGAAACGCGGCTGAGCGCACGGATGCCTCGTCGATGCCCTGCGACTCGTCTCCCGCATAGGCCTTCTTCGCTTTGTCAAGGAACTCATCCACCTGCTGTGGGCTGTAACCCGAGCTCCAGGTACCAACTCGCTTGAACGTGTTTGCCATGTCTCTCCCTACGATCCCAGTGCTGCCAATTGGTCCGCGAAGTTATCTGGTTCTGCACGGTGTTCGGCCAGCCTGGCCTCCACCGCTTCTTGAGCCTTTTTCGCACGGCGCGCAACATTGTCACGTTCCACCACTTCGGCGGCGAGCTGGCCGCACGCGCCATCGATGTCGGATCCGCGAGTGTCCCTGACCGTGGTCGAAATTCCCGCTTCGATAAGTGTATCGACGAATGTGCGTGTTGTGGCATCAGTCGAGGCTGTCCAAATACTCCCCGGCGTGGGATTGAGCGGGATCGGATTGACGTGCGCCCAGCCCTTGCCGCGGCGATTGAGTTCAGCGGCGAGCAGTTCGGCTCGCCACTGATGGTCATTCATATCTTTGATCAGCGCGTATTCGATCGACACGCGCCGGCCAGTCTTCACGAAGTACAGGCGGGCGGCGTCGAGGAGTTCTTGGACCTTGTAACGCGAGTTAATGGGGATCAGATCGTCACGTAGCGCGTCGTCAGGCGCGTGGAGCGAAACGGCCAGCGTGACGGGCAGGCCCTCGCACGCAAGCTTCTTGATCGCTGGCACAAGGCCCACAGTTGAGACGGTGACGTTACGTGCCGACATGCCAAAGCCTTCTGGCGAAGGCTGGATCATCCGATGGAGAGAGTCACGAACTGCCGGGTAGTTCGCCATCGGCTCGCCCATACCCATAAACACGACGTTCGTGATGCGCGTAGGTTCACCGAGCGCGCCGGATTCGGCAAGGAGCATATTGAGACGCAGTTGCTCGACGATTTCTGCAGTCGAGAGATTGCGCGTAAGTCCGGCCTGGCCGGTCGCACAAAACGGGCACGCCATTCCGCATCCGGCTTGTGAGGATAGGCAGAGTGTGGCGCGATCCGGATACCCCATGAGGACTGATTCGACGACGACGCCGTCAAAAAGTTTCCATAACACCTTCAGCGTACGTCCGCCATCGGCTCGCTGTTCGGAAATCTTTTCCATGAGGGGTGGAAGTAGCTGAGCTACGAGCTCATCACGGCCGTCTTCGGCAAGATCCGTCATGTCCACGGGGTCGATGGTGCGGTGTGTGAAGTAGTGTGTGGACAGCTGGTCGGCGCGGAAGGCCGGGTGCCCCATCTCCTCGAGGAGGGAGCGCCGGTCGTCGCGGCTCAGGTCCGCGAGGTGGCGCGGCGGTTTTCCTCGGCGCTTCTGTTGAAACGTCAACTTGAGCTCGCGGCCCGATTCGTTGCGCGGTATTACTTGTTTGTGATTCGTCATAGGGTCTCCATTTTGCCAGCCTGAGCGCTCATTTAGAATAGTCCGAAGCCAGTGGCGAAGAGGATATAGCACACAGGTGCGCAAAACAGGATCGAATCGATACGGTCAAGCATGCCACCGTGACCTGGGAACAGTGACCCCATGTCTTTCACCCCGAGATCGCGCTTGAGGAGCGACTCAGCGAAGTCTCCAGCAGTGGCGAAGATCGGTGTGAGGAGCCCGAATGCGAGCACCCAATACCAATCCATGTGTAGCGCCAAGCCGCACAGGAGCCAAGCAATGAGCAGGGTCGCCGCCACTGATCCGGCAAATCCCTCCCAGGATTTCTTCGGGGAGATAGTTGGTGCAATGGGGTGCTTGCCCACCAAGACGCCTGCGAGCCATCCACCCGTATCGTTGGCGACGGGCAACAAGATGAACGCGACGATGACAAGCGCACCCTGTGGCATGGCTGCCATTGCAACGGCAAACGACCCAACGAGTCCGATCCACCCGAGTGAAAAGATTCCTGCGAGAGCATCAGTGAGCCCGGCCGGTTTGCCAGGATTCCAGCCAAGGGCCACGGCACTCGTAACGAAATAGATGATGACCCCAATGCCAAGCCCGTGCGTCCACGTCGCGATCAGCATGGCCGTCTGCCCGATTAAAAGGGGTACGAGCGGGATCTTGAATTTCCTCGCAAGGAGCGCGCCGGCCATTTCCCACAGCGCGATGCCCAACGCGATCACAACGAGAGCAACAAAGAACTCGATGCGAATAAACAGCGATAGCCCGACCACCGCGAGCGCTACAATCCCGGTGGGGATAGCCAACCGTAAATTCCGCCCTGCCCTCGATGTCGATTCCTTAGGAGGCTGGGGCGGACGTGGAGCAAGCCGCGAGATCAAACTCGCGGCTTGCCTGTCAGACGAATCCGTCATCCTCTAGATCTCCATAAGATCTTTTTCTTTACCTTCGAGTAGCTCGTCTACCTGATCGGTAAACCGCTTCGTGATGCCCTCGAGCTCCTTCTCTGCGCGCTCGACATCGTCCTCGCCGGCGTCGCCATCCTTCTTAATGCGCTCAAGTTCCTCCTTCGCGTTGCGGCGGCTACCTCGAATCGCGATGCGAGCATCCTCAGCCTTCGCACGTGCCAAACGCACGTATTCCTTACGGCGCTCCTCCGTGAGAGCAGGAAGGTTGATGCGAAGTACCTGGCCGTCGTCGGTCGGGTTCACGCCAAGGTCGGCTTCCGCAATCGCTCGCTCGATATCTTTCATCGCACTGCGGTCATATGGTGAGATCAGAACCATCCGTGCTTCCGGGACAGTTACAGACGCTAGCTGCTGCAACGGAGTCGGGGCTCCGTAGTAATCCACGAGAAGTGAAGTGAACAGCTCGGGATTAGCTCGGCCTGAACGGATCTTCGAAAATTCATTACGCAACACGTCGATGGACTTGTCCATCTTTTCGTCTGCTTCAAGTAGGGCGGTTTCAATCATGGTGTCCTCAGTTCTTCGTTACTAATGTTCCAATGTCTTCGCCGCGTAGGGCACGGGTGACGTTTCCAGGCTCCACCATGCCAAAGACACGCATCGTCATGCCATTATCTTGGCACAGCGAGAACGCGGCAGCATCAACTACGCGCAAACCTTCGCGAAGAGCCTCGTCGTATGTGACGTGGTCAAGCTTGACGGCGTCCGGGTTCGTGTTCGGATCATCGGTGTACACCCCGTCCACGCCGTTCTTCCCTACGAGTAGCTCGTCGCACTTAAGCTCGAGTGCGCGTTGGGCGGCAACGGTATCTGTAGAGAAATACGGCATGCCCGCACCCGCCCCGAAAATCACCACACGGCCTTTTTCAAAGTGTCGGATGGCGCGCAGCGGGATATAAGACTCCGCTACTTGTGCCATGGTGACCGCGCTTTGCACGCGCGTGGGTACTCCAGCACTTTCCAAAAAATCCTGAAGTGCCACGGCATTGATCACCGTTCCGAGCATTCCCATGTAGTCGGCACGCGAGCGTTCCATGCCGGCCGTTTGGAGCTCGACTCCACGGAAGAAATTTCCACCACCAACGACCACTCCGATTTCAATGCCGTCATCGGCTGCCACCTTGATCTCCGAGGCGATCCGGGTCAAGACCTGAGTATCAAGCCCGACCTTCCCTCCCCCGAATACTTCACCAGACAGTTTCAGAAGGACTCGACGGCGCTTGGCAGGCTCGGTCATTGACATACCTTTCTCATCGGTGCACACCCATAATGGCACTCGTTCAAGTTTACCGCATCCTGCCCCAGTTCGAATCACGGCCAAACAGGCGGTCCAATTCACGCCGTTCTTTCTTCGTGGGTCGGCCCGTACCCGGATCGCGCCGCATCGTCGGAATGTAGACCTTCGGCCGCTCCGGTGTGAGATCTTCGTAGCATTCACGTGCGACCGGTGCGCCCACACGCTTCTTGATGAGCTTCTTCACCTTGAGGATCCGATCCCAGCCTTGGACGCGGTAACGAACCGTGTCCCCCAGTTTCACCTTCGTGGCAGCCTTAACCGGTTCCCCATTGATGCGCACGTGGCCAGCCCGACAAGCGGCTGTGGCAGCCGATCGCGTCTTGACTTGGCGCACCGACCACAGCCACTGATCGATCCGTACAGTTTCCATATCACCAGTCTACTGATCGAGCCCGATGGCGCTCACCCTGCGAACCGTTATGTTTGCAAAACGCGCACAAAACGGGCGAGCCTGCCAGCCGTCGTCGGCGAATATTTAAGGTGGTGCGCATTACTGCAGGTCCCGCGAGCACGCGCTACGATCTGTCAGGTTATGGCGCCGTGTGCGCCATTTTCATTTCACTAAATCTATTGGCGGATGTTGAGGTCCTATGTATAACTCCGAAACTGGCAGGCAACCGGATCAGGCGGACGAGAATCCGCGCTACATTCGCGTGGCGGGCACGGATCGGATCTACGACCGCAATAAGCTTCTGGCCGTCTTGCTCGTGCCGCTCATGATGACGCTCATGCAAGTCTCTAGCGTCAACAATGTGCTGTTGGCGATGGGCCAAGCTGTATCAGCCTCGGATGCCCAGCTTCAATGGGTACTTTCCGGTTACGCACTCGCAGTGGGAATCGTGCTCGTTCCAGCTGGACGCATCGGCGATATCTTCGGCCGTTCCTCAGTCTTCGTGATTGGGTTCGCCATATTCACAGTGGCATCGCTCCTCGTCGGGCTCTCGAATGACGCCACCGTTCTCAACCTCATGCGACTGGTGCAAGGATTCGGCGCCGGCGTTCTTTCACCGCAGACCACCGGGCTCATCCAGCAATATTTCACCGGCCAGGCGCGCGCCCGCGCGTTCGCTTTATTCGGACTGGTCGTGTCGATGTCCGTAGCCGTTGGGCCCCTCCTATCAGGTGTGCTGATCGGAGCACTCGGGAGCGAATCAGGCTGGCGCTGGTCATTCATCATCAACTTTCCGATCGGCGTGATCGGACTGGTCCTCGCTTTCATGTGGCTCCCTTTCGGAAAGGAACGCCGCCACGTCGGATCGAAGAAGAACCAATCGCGCCGCGAACACATCGAGAAGCAAAAGAAAAAGGGCGTGCCGTACAAGAAGCGCACGCGCGTCGACCTCGACCCCTTCGGTATGGTCCTCATCGCTTCGGCCGTCCTCGGCATCATGTTGCCATTCATGTCCACAGGCGCTGCGTGGATTTGGGTGCTCCTGCCTGTTGCGGTCGTTCTTCTCGTCATATGGGTCGCGTGGGAACGCCGTTATAAAAAGCGGGGGAACGAACCCATGGTCGATCTGGACCTGTTTAAGATCAAAACCTTCTCTTACTCCGCAGCGATCGCGGCTGTCCAGTTTCTCGGCTCCACATCGATCTTCGTCGTACTCGCGATGTTTCTCCAGCGCGGGCTCGGTGCGACCGCCCTTGAAGTCGGTCTGGTCACCCTACCCAACGCACTCATCTCCGGGTACGCCGCGATGTGGGCAGGAAAAAGGGCCGTCGAGCACGGGCGAGGCGTGCAAGTTATGGCGATCACCCTCATCCTCGTGGGTGTTCTTGGATCCGTACTCGTTGTCTGGGGCGTACAGCAGGGTATTTCTTTTTGGTGGTTCATGCTTCCGCTGACCATCATGGGCTTTGGTTTAGGAGCGATGGGCTCTGCGAATCAGACGCAGTCCATGCTCGACGTACCCGCCGACCAGGGTGGCACCGCCGGTGGCGTCATGCAGACCGGCCAGCGAATTTCTACGGCGATCGGAAATGCCATCATCACGGCTGTGTTCTTCTTCGTCCAGCGGCTTTACAGTGGCGATGACGGTTGGTACATCGGCATTATCCTCGCCTACGTGGTCGTCACGTTCTTCATCGTCGTGGCGTTAATCATCGCGTTCGCTTTCTGGCGTGATGGATACAAGGAGCGCCACGACAAGGCCTCTACCGCCAACTAGCCCTCTCGGAACTGGACGCCCATGCCGCCATCTGGATACTCCCAATGGAGCACCCCCGGATCAGCCACGGCAAGGCAGGTGCCGCATTCGAGACAGGCAGCAGTTTCGATCGAAATTGTGCCGTCCGCTTCTTCGCGATAGACATGTGCCGGGCAGATTGCCACAAGCCGCTTGCCTGAGCCGGTAGCTTTGGCAAGCTCCTGGTTGATAGAAATGTGCGGGCGATCGTCGGTGTGAAACACATTCTTGGCTAAGCGTTCGTTGACCGAACCTGGATCAAAGGTCATCGTGTCCTCCTCTAGAGTGCCCTAATCGCGCCGATGCCGGTACGAACGAGGTCGCGAATCTTGATGCCCGAGGCCTGCAGCGCGTCCTTAGCTACCACGCCGATGTGCTTGCGCGGGCTGAGATCATGGTTATAAGCGCGGTGGAAGATGTCCGCAAGCAGTGGTCCGACCTCGGTGAACATGAGCCGATCGTTTTCAAGAAATGCGGGCGCATGCCGGTAGGTGTGCATATCCTTACCCACGAAGGTCTTCTCATAGTCCTCGACGTAAGAGTTGAGCTGGAGGCGCGAGTAATCTCCTTTGGTCACGGCATCGTCCACCGCCCTGGCCGCTGAAAGCGCTGTGCCGGCTGCGAGGTCCATGCCACGTATGGTGAGGCCGGTGTTGAGGGTGAAGCCGGCAGCGTCGCCGATCAGGATCATGCCATCGTGAACGATGTCCTCCTGCATGATCTGCCCTCCCTCCGCCACGAGGTGGCAACCATATTCGAGGAGTTCGCCGTCCTTAAGGAAGGGCTCGAAGTACGGGTGACTAACGAGATGATCGTGAATATCCGAGGATGCGAGACCCGAATCGGCGAGCTTTTCGAGCATGAGAACAACCCCGATCGAGACGGTGTCTTTGTTCGTGTACAAAAATCCCCCGCCCGGAACACCCATCGTGGCGTCACCGACGATCGCATAGGCAGCACCCTCGTTGCCGGTAAGGTTGAACCGCTCGCGCACGGCTTCTTCGCCGATGCGGATGACGGACTTAACGCCAAGGCCGAGATGTTTTGGTGGGTACTTCTTGCGAACCTGAGCTTCTTGCGCGAGGAAAGAATTGATGCCTTCGGCGACGATCGTTACCTTGGCACGCATCTGTTCACCTGCTGCTTCGATGCCGGTGAAGTGGGTACCCTCGCGTAGGAGCCGGTCGACCTTGACACCAGGAATCAATGCAACTCCAGCCTCTTCGGCCTGCTGCGCCAGCCACGGATCAAGGTGAGCTCGCAAGACGGAGACCGCGTTGACGGGTTCAGCAAGCCGCTTGTCCCAGTAATCGATATTAACGGCCGATGATTCGTTGAGAAAGCTCAACGTATTGCGGGTGATGACGCGCTCGATGGGAGCTTCAGTGGCGAAATTCGGAAACACTTCCTCCATAACACGGCTATAAAAAACGCCACCGGAGAGGTTTTTCGAACCGGGTTCCACACCTCGTTCGATGAGGAGCACCTCGTGGCCTTCTCTGGCAAGCTGCGTGGCAGCGACCGTGCCGGCAACGCCAGCCCCCACGACGATGACGTCAAAATCGTATTCCATACACGTCCTTCCTTCGCAGGCCAAGCCTATAACACTCACTTTGGTGGAGCGATAACGTCCTCGCCAATAAATCGGCCGTGGGTTTGACAGGAAGGATGGTTCCACAACGTCACGTTTGACATGAACTCCTGCCTCTTGTGAAGGACCCGGCGAAAATAGCGGATTCACCGCGAATCGAACGCAGAAGACACGCATCTCGGGGCCACTGCGGGAACATTAGGCAGTGAAAAGCCGACGGACTGACCACAGGAACGTCGAACACTGAAGTTCCAGGGTTAGTCCGTCGGCTGTTCGATGACGTACGAGCTACTTCTTAAGCTCAAGACT
>JBHWRK010000185.1:0-4009 GCA_043426715.1 Trueperella sp.
GATGCACGACATCGTCGCCCACACTCTCTCCGTGGTCATCGCCCAGGCCGACGGCGGCCGGTACGCCGCCCGCTCGAACCCCGAGGCGGCCGAACGCGCCCTCAGTGTCATCGCAGACATGTCGCGCGCAGCGCTCGGCGACATCCGCTCGATTATCGGCGTGCTGCGCGATCCGGACGATCCGTCGGCTCCACTTGCGCCAGAACCTATCGATTCCGACCTCACCGCCCTCATTGACCAGGTACGTGCGTCGGGTCAGGACGTATCCTTCGTCCTCACCGGTAAAGCTCGCCCGCTACCCGTGGGTGCCGGTAACGCGCTATACCGCATCTGCCAAGAGGCCCTCACCAACTCGATGAAGCACGCAGGCCCACACGCCCACCTCACCGTGGCCTTACATTGGCGCCCCTCCGAGGTCATCCTCGACGTGGCCGACGACGGTCGCGGCGCAGCCGCCGCTAACGACGGCAAAGGCCACGGCCTTATCGGCATGAATGAACGCGCTGCGGTCTTTGGCGGAACGGTCAAGTCTGGCCCGCGTCAGTGCGGCGGTTTCAAAGTCACAGCAACCATCCCAACCCCCACTGAAAGGACACCCCATGCCTGAAGAACAGATCAGGGTCGGCCTCGTTGACGATCAAGAACTCGTGCGCAGCGGGTTTGCGATGGTCATCGATTCTCAGCCGGATATGCGCACTGTGCTTGAGGCCTCCCACGGTCAGCAGGCACTCGACCGCCTCAATCTCGTGCCCACTGATGTGGTGCTCATGGACATCCGTATGCAGGGCATGGACGGGCTGGAGGCCACCGAACACATCACCGCGAAGGAATTTCCGCACGGTGTGAAACCCAAGGTCATCATCTTGACCACGTTCGATTTAGACGAATACGTCATGCGCGCGATCCGTGGAGGTGCATCCGGTTTTCTGCTGAAGGATGCACCTCCGGACCAGATGCTCGAATCCATCCGCACGGTTTACCGTGGAGATGCGGTCATTGCGCCGTCGTCAACGAAGCGCCTCGTCACCTATCTTGCGGAGAAGGCCGTGGAAGATCGCTCGCTACGCCCGGAGATCGTGGACGTACTGACTGACCGCGAGCGCGACGTGCTGTATCACATGGCTCGTGGGTTTTCGAACACGGAGATTGGCGAGGAGCTGGACGTTGCGCAGGCAACGATCAAGACACACGTGGGCCGGATTTTTGCCAAGCTCGGCGCTCGCGACCGTGTGCAGGCGGTGGTGCTCGCTTACGAGGCGGGGCTCGTGCGCCCAGGTGACCTCGGGTGAGCCTGATCAACCTCGACTACGTGCGCAAGGCCCGCGGCATAGGCCGCACCGCCCGCACGGTGCTCGATAACGTCTCGCTTGAAATCGCTGAGCGCTCATTCACAACGATCTTCGAGCCCTCCGGCTCCGGCAAAACCGACCTCATGGAAGTGATCGCCGGGCTGACGGACGTGGATGATGGAAATGTCGTGGTGGGAGACGTGGACGTCACGCGCGCGGACGAAGCCACGAAACAACGGCTGCTCGCCGAACGCGTGGGAGTGCTCTACCCGCGCGACAATCTCATGCCCGCGCTCACGATAGGTGAGAATTTCGACTTGCCCTCCGAGCTCACCAAGCGTCCGATTGACGCCGACGATCGGGCACGTATCGCCAGACTCTTCCAGATTGATCAGATTTTGAATTATTATCCAGATTCGATCGCGCGCGTGGATCAGCAACGAGTGGCACTGGCAGCTCGCGTGCTTGCAGGGCGCACGATTTTGCTGTGTGATGAGCCGACGTCTGGGCTGGATAAAGCGGAGGCCGATGCAATTCTTGCTCTGCTACGGATGTGCGTGCGCGAGCTGGGCCTGACCGTGGTGACGTTTTCGGGCAACCCGCTAGCGGCCGAGTATGCAGATCGGGTGTTCTTGCTATCGAATGCGCGGATCGAGGCAGAGCTCGTGACACCTACACTTGACTCGATCTTCACTGCCCTGCAGGCTGTTCACGGCGAGGTGTCGGCAGGCTAGTGGCAATGCTTCGCAAACACCTCGAATTCCACTGGCACACGTACGTCCTTCCCGTGCTCGCCCTAGTGTTCCTGTTCGCGCTGACGTTCAGCTCGATCTCGCTAGTTCATTACGGGGATCGGGCCGTTCAGATCTCGGCGCGCCAGTCAACGCCGCCCTCCGATTTTCTCGTATACACCGAGGTCGGACCGGCCAAAGACATGGCGACGACGCTGGCCGAGAATCCGAACGTCGAGTTTGTTCACGTGGATGCATGGCGGGCGGCGGAGGCAATCTCGGCGTCGGGCAACTTGCCTTTGGTGTTGCGTAATCTTCCACCCGAAGCCCTACGAATTCAAGCTCTTGCCCGCGGGCACTATCCCGCCGAGTCGAACCAGATCGCGATCACCTACCAACTAGCCGAGGTGCTTGAGGTCGACCTTGGCTCCTACGTCACCATTGCCGGCGATCTTGTTGCTGAGCGCTACCTCATCACCGGTATTTACGCCCGCTCCCCCTTCGAAGATCGCCTCGATTCGGCCTTCGAAGGCCTCGTGCTCAACGCCGACCCGCTGTTCGTAGCCGCGCATGTGGACGATTCTGGGCAGGGCGGTATTGAAGTGCGCGGCAAAAGCGCGGTGAGCACCCAGGAGGTCATCGACGACATCCTGTCCATGGGCAACTCCGTGGTTATCCGCGCCGACGAACGGTTCGAACTCACCCACAACCGGCAGGCTCTCGGCTTATCGATCATCACCGCCACGGTGCCGTGGTTACAGATCACCGGCTTCCTCGTTTCAACCACATTGTTGTTCCTCGGACTCATAGCCGGCATGCAACACCGGAACACGGAAGTGCGCACCCTCCGGGCGTTGGGCGTGAAGAAGCACGCGGTAGCAGCCATGCAGATCGAGGAGCTTGCCGTCATGACCCTTCTTAGTGGCGTGCTCGGCTTAGGGATCGGCCTCGCATCGGCGTACGGCGCCGTTGCTATCCTTCGCTCCCTACCTGGCGGGCAGTACATGCCAGCCGCGCTTCAAGCCCCCGCGAAGGCTTACATCGCCGCCGCCTTGTTGATAGTGCTTGCGACGGTCGTAGCACACCCTCTCGCCATCGCCACGTCGAAAGCCGCAAAATACCGTCGTTGTCCACGTACCATCCTCCTCATCCCCCTCAGCGTCGCCATCGGGGCCGCGGCAATCTACGCAGCCGGACTCGCCCTTTTACTTCTGCCCGCGGCTCCTCCACTCATGGAACGAGCCCGCAGCGTGGCCATCATCGCCGTGCTCATCGCCGCCGTTTTTTCCGCTGTTATCTTGTTTACTGCTGCGCTCACCAGCCGTTTCCATCTCGGCGCACCCACTCACCTCATCCCTCGATCGCGCATGGGGCTTGTGCGCGTGCTGGCCCTTCTCGTCATGTTCCTCTCCGCGGCATCCCTTGGCCTGATGCACACGACCACCGCTTCTCTCGGTGCCCAAGACACCTCCCTTCACGACAGGTTCGACGTGGCTGTGCGCTCGCGGTTGGGCGAATTCGAACTCACAGCCAATCAGGTGGACGTTGCACAGACTTGGGATGCCGCCGATCGAACGTTGGCGTTGCGGACTGTGAACAACGACCTACCAGCCGACGACTCGTTCCAACCTGGTCCCATCTACGCCGTCGATCAGGCAGAGGCCAACCATTACTTCCGCCGGAGTGTCAACCTGTCGGGCACACTCCTTGTCCCCCGCGGAACCGACGCGGTTCCAGACACCGTGACCTTCACGGTCGTGGACAACCAGCACGTCCAGCACGAGGTGAGCCTCGTCGTCGTCGAATCACCTGTGCCAGTGGCGCTTGTGTCCACAACAGACGTGCCCGGACTCGCGGTAGACGAAGTGTGGGCACGGCTCGTGCCCGGTGCAATCGAAACCATCTCGCAGACTTACCCTGACTTCGAAGAGCGGCTCGCGCACGATACGCCTTCAACACGCCCAGTTATCACGCTCAGCCTCGGCAACG
>JBHWRK010000186.1:0-17278 GCA_043426715.1 Trueperella sp.
GCTTCGGCTTCGATGACGACGGCGTTGAACGATCCACCGATCGATGCCAGTGGGTGCGAATCGGGCACGAGGGTCGGATTCACACGCACATCGATCTTGCCGTTCTCGTCTTGAGACGCAGTCGCAATCAGCTTGATGACATAGCCACCCGCCGAGGCTGCGGCGATGTCATCCGACGTGATCGAACGAATGCCCTCAACCTGTACGTCGTCAATGTGAACACGCTTGTGGAAGGCAAGTGAGGCGAGAATGGCGATTTTCGCGGCGGCATCAAAACCGTCCACATCCGCCGTCGGATCAGCCTCAGCAAAGCCGAGATCTTGGGCGGTTTTAAGCACCTCGTCGAATGGGAGACCCTTCGTCGTCATCTCATCCAAAATGAAATTCGTGGTGCCGTTCAAAATACCTTTGATGGCTGTGACAGTATCGCCCGCCAGCGACTCACGCACCGCGTAGACCACCGGAACCGCGCCAGCCACGGAGGCTTCGTAGTAGACGTCCACGTTCTGCTTCTTAGCAAGGTCATAAATTTCCGGACCGTGCTGAGCAAGCAACGCCTTGTTGCCGGTCACGACTGAGGCACCAGAGTTCAAGGCGTGCAAGATGAGTTCTCGCGGCAAATCAACGCCGCCGATGAGCTCGATAACGATGTCGGCCTTTTCAATCAGTGACTTCGAGTCCGTCGTGAGCAGATCACGATCGATCCACGGATCTCGCTCGGTGTCAATGTCCGACACCGAAATGCCAACCAGCTCGAGTGGCGCACCCGCACGGGCGGAGAGCAACTCGTTTTCCTCCTTGAGGAGGCGAGCCACCTGGCTACCAACAGTTCCAGCGCCCAGCAGGGCAATCTTGATAGTCATCGTTCTCTTTCTTTAACCAACATCGAGCGCGAGCTGATCGGCGATCGTTTCGCGACGGACAATTTCGTAAGCTTTTCCATCCCGCACCGCAACAACGCCAGGGCGCGAGATCATATTGTAGTTCGAGCCCATCGAGCGGCCATAGGCACCGGTCACGGGCACGGCCAGCAAATCATCGGACACGACATCGGCAGGCAGTCCAACGCCGTGCACGACAATGTCGCCCGATTCGCAGTGCTTTCCCACGACTCGTGAGCGCACAAGCTTCCCCTCAGGTTGGCGAGACGCCACGGCGGCCGTGTACTGCGCGCCGTACAGAGCGGGGCGCAGATTATCGGACATGCCGCCGTCCACCGATACATAGCGGCGGGGGCCGTTGTCGGTCTGGACGTCCTTGATCGTTCCCACGCGGTACAGCGTGAACATTGCAGGTGCGATGATCGAACGTCCCGGCTCAATCGAGATAAGTGGAGCTGGCAAGCCAGTCTCTAACAGGTGCTCCCGAACCGCACCAGCAAGAGCGGCTGCAAACTCGAACGGGGCTGGCGGGACGGCGTCGTTCGACGTGTAGCGCACGCCGTAGCCGCCGCCAAGGTCGACTTCAGGGATTTCGATGCCTTGCTCAAACGCCCACCGGCGTACTGAAAGCACAACCTTAGCGGCCTCGCTAAAGCCGTCAGTCGAGAGAATTTGCGAGCCGATGTGCGAGTGGAGGCCGAGCAAATTAAGGTGCTCGTTAGCTGCGATCGCGTGGATGGCTTCCTTCGCAGCGCCAGTGGTGACTGATAAGCCGAACTTTTGGTCCTCGTGGGCAGTCTGAATGAAGTCATGTCCACCAGCGTGAACGCCGGTCGTCAGGCGCACATACACTGGAGCAACCACGCCGCGTTTGGCCGCGAGCGCCGCCACCTGCTCCACTTCGTATAGCGAGTCGATGACGATGTGGGCGATGCCCTCGTCCAATGCAAGTGCGATTTCGGCGTCCGACTTATTATTGCCGTGTAGGCCGATCTTCTTGCCTGGCACACCAGCCGCAAGCGCGGTTCGCAGCTCTCCTTCGGAAGCGGTGTCAATGTTCAGGCCTTCCTCGACCATCCACCGGGCAACCGCCTTCGAGAGGAAAGCCTTGCCGGCATAGTAAACCTCAGCGCCAGCAAGATCGGCGAATACCTCGTCCATCGCGGTTTTCCACGCGTGCGCTCGCGAGCGCATATCGGCCTCGTCAAGCACGTAGCTCGGCGTTCCAAACTCGCGGGCAATGTCGCGCGCGGGAACACCCGCTACCACGAGCTCGTCATCAATACGGCGCGTGTTCAGCGACCAGATGCCATGGGGAGTGCCAGTCGGTTCGGGCGCGGGAGTCATTTCTAGCGAGGAAGCGTCCGCAGCCATTACATCCTCTCGGGCGCAGTCACGCCGAGCAGGCCGAGGCCATTGTTCAGCACCTGCCCGGTGGCATCGTTGAGCCACAGGCGGGTCTGGTGAAGTTCTGTCACCGGCTCATCCCCACGCGGAGTGACTCGCGACACGCCGTACCAGGAGTGGTACTTGCCCGCGAGATCTTCAAGGTAGCGGGCCACGCGGTGCGGTTCACGCAGCTGGGCTGCCTGAGTGACGATGTCCGGATACTGGGCCAGTGCAGCGATAAGCTCGCCATCCGCCTCGCCATCCAACAGGGCTGGATCGAAACTCTCGCGGGTCACGCCGTGCTCGGCCGCGTTGCGATCCACCGAGCGCGTACGCGCGTGTGCGTACTGCACGTAGTACACGGGGTTCTCGTTGGTGTTCGACGTAATGACGTCCAAATCCAGATCGATTTGCGAATCCATCGCTTGGCGCACGAGCGAGTAGCGTGCTGCGTCCACACCCGCTGCCTCCACAAGATCGCCGAGAACGACGACGGTGCCCGCGCGCTTCGACATCCGCACCGGCTCCCCGTCCTTCACAAGGTTGACGAGCTGTCCGATCAAAATTTCCATGTTCTCACCAACGCCCGCAGTGTCGCCGAACGCGCGAGCCATCGCGTACATGCGACCGACGTATCCGTGGTGATCGGCGCCGAGCATGATGATCACATGATCCGCCCCGCGGTTGCGCTTGTCCAGGTAGTACGCGATATCCCCGGCAAAGTAGGCGGCATCGCCATCGGACTTAATGATGACGCGGTCCTTATCGTCGCCAAAGTCGGTGGTCCGAATCCAGGTAGCGCCGTTCTCCTCGAAAATCACGCTCTTGTCCCGTAGGGTACCGATCGCTTCATCCACAGCGCCCGATTCATGGAGCGAATCCTCGTGGAAGTACACGTCGAATTCGACGCGGAAATCTGCGAGCTCATTCTTAATCTCGTCGAACATGAGGTGGACGCCGCGGTCACGGAAGATCTCGCGCGCCTCGCCGTCGTCAAGAGTTGCGGGATCCGGACGGCCGGCAGCTTTTTCGCTGTCCGTCACCGTTTCGGCAATGTCCGCAATGTACTGGCCACCGTAGCCGTCCTCTGGCGCTTCTTCACCGCGTGCGCGGGCAAGCAACGACTCTGAGAAACGATCGATTTGCGCGCCATGGTCGTTGAAATAGTACTCGCGCACAACATCCGCACCGGAGGCTTCAAGGATACGGGCGAGCGAATCACCCACAGCCGCCCAGCGAGCGCCGCCCACGTGAATCGGGCCGGTGGGGTTTGCCGAGACGAACTCGAGGTTCACGGTGGAGCCGCCGAGCGCCCTCGTCGTTCCATATTCGTCACCGGATTCAACGATCGTGCGAACTAGCTCGCCAGCCGCCGCCTTATTCAATGTGATGTTCATAAAGCCCGGGCCGGCAATGTCCACTGAGGTGATCGCATCGTTTGCTGCGATTCGGGTAGCCAGAACCTCCGCAAGTGCGCGTGGATTCGTGCCGGCCCTCTTGGCGTACTGCATGGCCACGTTCGTCGCCCAATCGCCATGCTCGCGGCTTCGTGGGCGTTCCACCTTCACCTCGCCGATCTGGGACGAGTCGAGGTCGATCTCGCCAGCCGAGATGGCATCGTTCAAACAGGTGCGAATAAAGGCGGACAGTTCTTCTGGAGTCATGTCTAGAAGTGTACCGGGCACATACGGAGGGCCAAATTTCGGTCTCTCATAATGGCCGTCAACGTTATCTGTCAGCCGAGGACGGTTCGCTCGAGTTGAAATTGGGCAGGAGAATTTGCACGTTACCAGCCCCGGTTTCAGCTACAAGGTACGATCCGAGCACCCACGGCCTGACGGCGTCGAGGCTCCAAACTATGTCTCCCGCCTGATTCACCAGATAGACGGTTCCGCCGCGATCGTCAACGAGCGCATGGTGCCCATCGGCCGTGACAGCCATCAAGAGTGGTTCAGCACTCAACCCCTCTCGCTGGAGAGAGTCCATGTCAATGTCGAAATCTGCCGGGAAGCCGTCCGCATCGAAAACAGGTCCAGCCTTCGGATTAAGGTACAGGTTCAGTGGGAAGACACCACCGGACAAGGGCGTGGGCACATGGCTCGTTCCCTGAAAGCTGGGGTCGAGCGAGGTGACGGTTCCATCGAGAGTCACGAAGGTGTACTGATCGTCGCCTTCGGCTTTGTACATGAAACCATCGTTGGTCAACGTGAGGGGCCGGCCGATCGGCACCTCCGTTTCGAGCACAATTTTACCGTTATAGCCGTTAACAACCATGGCCTTACCGCCATTATCTGCCAGCCCAAACACGTGCCCAGTCATGAGGTTTTTCGACCACTTCCACCCCGGCGTAGAGAGCGACCACATGATTTTTCCCGCCTCGTTGACGCCGTATAGCGAGCCTCCGAGATTGAGCACCAACACGCCACCCGACACCACAATCGGCATCGGAGCTCCTCGCGATTCCGGATCAAGCGTGGGGATCGCGATGATGGTCTCGCTCGTCGCAAATTCAACGAGTTCGCCCGCGTACTGGCTGGTATCAACATTGCCAAGTACGGCCCCGTCAGAGATTCGCTGTGGCACAAGGCCATCAGTGGGGCACCGCATATTCGATCGTTGCCAGGCAAGTTCTCCCGTCGGCAGGTACCAGCCCCGAACCTCGTCGTCGTGCCGGTCGACCGTCACGGCATAATCGCCGCGCATCGCGCACAGCTCTTCCGTACGCGCAACGCCGAACTCACCTGCTAGTCCGTTGCCGTATTCGTTGAAGATCCACGCCGCAGAGTTCGACCCTTCTACGAAACCAGTGGTTCGAATGGTGGGCGCAACAACGGGGCGCTCGATTTCTGTCTCGCTCCCAGTACTAGGGCTCGGCTCCGGAACGGCATCGCCCAAGCATGCGGAGACCGCGAGCGCTGTGGCACCCAAGATGGCGACTAACCTTATCCGACGGCGCACTCACGCCCCTTTCAAACGCGCGGGAATTAGCAAGATCATGGTAACAGCGAGAGAGCGCCCCCACGATCGCTGCCAAACATCACAGTATCGCTTGACGAGCTGATTCGGCGCCGCGCTCACGCCAGTGTTAGACTGTCCAATCGCTGGGCCCCGATAGCTCAGGGGATAGAGCGTCTGCCTCCGGAGCAGAAGGTCGCAGGTTCGAATCCTGTTCGGGGTACGGATAGTCCCGTGGTATTTGCCGCGGGATTTTTCATTTCCGTGCTTAGTACCAGCCCGACAGATCGATCTCCCCCGGCACATCCTCACCTGCGGCTATCGCGGCCAGAGCCCCACGAAAATCACCTTCGATATCTGAGGCACGAAGACGCCCAGAGGTATGCGGGAAGACATCCACGTTTGGGTGCGTCCACCGCCAGTCGGTCGCAGGCAACGGTTCTGTCTCGAATACGTCGAGGACTGCGTACGCCACGTTGCCGGCATCCAGCGCGACCCGTAGCGCGTCGTGCTCCACCGTCACTCCCCTGCCCACGTTGACAAAGATCGTGTCGCTCATCTGTGCGAACACGTCCGCGTCGATAACGTTCACGGTTTCTGGGGTTTTCGGAAGAACGACGACGACGATATTCGCCTTCTCAAGAAGTTCTCCGGGGTTGCCAAGGCGGCGAACACTATCAAAATCCTCGCGCTGGCGGCCCGAGCGCGACAGGCCGTCCACGCGATCTACAAACGGTCGAAGCAAGCGGGCCGTTGCTGAACCGATCCGACCCGTCCCGATCACAACAGCGCGCATACCAAGAAGTGACTCGTCTTCGCCCGGCTCCCACTCGCGCGTCGCTTCCTGTTCCTTAAACCTGTGCAACCCGCGCACATTCGCCAAAACCGCGGCTACCACGAACTCGCCAATCCGGTGCGGCATCGTACCCACCGTGTGAGTGAGCCGCGCGCCCGTCGCCGCGAAATCTTCGTTTAGATCGTGAAACAAATCCACGCCAACCGTTCCAGCGTGGTACCGGCGAATGTTCGACGCCGCCGGGCTAATCGGCGGACGGGTTCCCACCCATGAATCCGCCCACGCCAAGTCTTCCATCCTTAAGTCTTTGAAGGGCACGTAGCGAGTCTCGATAACGTCGCTGAGCGATGCTGCAAGGAACTCGTAGCGCGCTTCTGTGATGAGCAGATGGCGGGGCGTCACGGGCGTCCAAATTTCTCTTCGATGATGTTTCGAGCGAGCGTGGGCTCGTCGGTGATGAGACCGTCAACCCCTATGTCAAGGAGCTTTCGCATGTCCTGTTCTTCGTTGACCGTCCACACATGCACCGCAAGTCCGCGCGAGTGGGCCAGCCCAATAAAGGCCTCGTTGATGATCTGGATGTTCTTGAAGAACTCCGGCACTTGGACGGCTTCCACCCCACGTTCTGGACCGGGTATGCGGTGTAATGCCGCACGTCTGATCGCCGTCGGGCCGTTAGCCGCGAGCACGAGGCGCGAGATCGCGCTCGTTCCCATCGAAGAACGAACACCGGGCAACTTGCGGCGCATGTACGCAAGGCGGGTCTCACTGAAACTGGCCAGCGATACTCGCTCGAGCGCGTTGTGTCGAAGAATCGTCTGAGCCATGGGTTTCGCGACGCCATTGTGCTTGGCGTCCAAGTTAAACACGATGTCCGGGAACTCTTCGAGGAGCTCATCAAGGACAACAATGCGGTTACCAGAGTGGTCTTGAACGTCCTGGAGGTCGTCCCACTTCCAGTCCACAATCTTTCCAGACGCTTCGGTTACGCGGTCTAGGATCGGATCGTGGAAGACAATAACGGTGCCGTCGGCCGTAGAGTGACAATCAGTTTCGATATAGCGAAAGCCCTGGTCATACATCGTTCGAAACGCTTCAATCGAGTTTTCCGGCGCCTCATTTCCGCCGCCTCGATGTGCCAGGACGACTGGCTTTTCGCCAATTTTCCACAATCGTTCACGCGTCATTATGCAAGCCTAACAGAGGGATGAAGGCTCTCGTTCGGAGCTTCGAGTGGCCGATTCAGACGAAGCTGACATTCAGCTTGGCAGACATTGAACACTCAGAATGCTGGTTCAGCACAGGTCCGAAATCTCCACGGCGTCAAGCTTGACGAGCATCTCAACGGGGTTCACGACGTTGCTGGTCGAAGCCGTCAGATCGTGGCCGGTATGGATTTCAAAGTGTAGATGCGGACCTGTTGAGTAACCCTTAGAGCCGACATCACCGATGTGTTGACCTGCCTCAACTTCATCACCAACGTTGACGAACACGCCGTCGTCGTACATGTGGACGTACCACGAGGTGTACTTTTCGCCGTTGATCTCGTGCGCGATGACGATGAGATTCGAAGAGCGGCCCCCGATGCCGTCGCCCACGTGAATAACCGTGCCATTTGCAATGGAGTAGATCGGCGTGCCGGCAGGAGCGGCGTAATCCTGACCGAGATGCATGGACCTTCTCAAGGTAAACGGATCGAGACGCATGCCAAAGTTCGAGGAAAAGGTGTAGGTGCCTGCACTCATCGGGTGGACGACGTGTTCCTCGTCGTCCACAAACGCGGAGACAAGCGAGTTCGCACCACTGCGCGCATCACACTGGACGGTCGCGCCGGAGAGTTCGCGCTCAAGACCGTAGTAGCGGGCAGAATCTGCGGCACCATCGGACTTCTTTAAGGAGTCTGGAACGCTCGATTCAAATGCAGACACCGCCGACTGCGCCGGCTCCGGTGAGCCCTGGGCTGCCGACGCGTCATGTGCACCGGAGAACGTAATTGCCGCAACCGCCGAGCCAATCATGGCAAGAGATGCAAGGCTCGCCGCCATAGACACGAGTCTACGAGGGGAGGCCGACCGCAACGGGGGCCACTCGACCTTCGCGGCAATTGAACCACCAAGAGTCACCGGCTCGATCTCGGCCGTGGGTGGGTCGTTGGAATCAATATCCGACACCGGCGCCTGGTCTGCAACACTGTGGTCCTCAACAGGATCATGCGCTGACTCATTCGATCTATCAGCAATCGCCTGCTTGCGAACTTCAGCGTCGAGTGCGGCGGGCCCAAGCTCGGCTCGCTCAAGTGCTTCACGCTGGAGTCGCAGGTCACGGCGGGACGGGAGCGTCTTCGTGGTACGTGACAAGCGCGCTTCTCCCTTCCCTTAGACGTGGTCATGCGCCGGAGTGCCCGACGCATTCTCGATAATAACGGTTTGATAACAATCGCGCTACTCAAATGTTATGGACGTAACGTGAATCCGGTGTGAATCGGCTCATGCTTGGCCTGTTCGATCACGTCTATGTAACGAAGCGCTCCCGACACCGACGCATAAAATTCATCTCTTACTGCTCGGTTCATCGTCGTTCTGGCGTGCCCCAATTGGCACTCCCACAACAAATTTCGCAGGCCTTCAACGCTACTTTTGCATCGCGTCGCGAACTTCACCCACGAGCTCTTCGAGAATATCCTCAAGGAAAAGCACTCCCTCGACGGTGCCGTTCACCGATATCGCCGCGAGATGAGTGCCATCTTTTTGCATCAGGCGCAGAGCGGTTTCCACTTCATCGTGGGAGTCGACAAGCGACATTTTTCGGATTTTCCATGGGGCAATCGGCTCGTCGCGGCGAGCTTCGGAAATGTCAATGATGTCCTTGAGATGGATATACCCCACCAATTCACCCGTCACTTCCACCGGGTAGCGCGAGAATCCCGTGCGCGCAATCTCAAGCTCGACCTCAGCGGGTGTTGTCACCGGGCTGACCGTCACTAGCTCAGACGTAGGAACCATGAGGTCGCCAGCACTGAACTCGGAGAACTCAAGCGCGGAGGAAATGAGACCCACGTCAGCGTCCAAAACGCCTGCCTTCTTTGAGGCCTCCACAATTGAGGCCACCTCGTCCACCGTGAAAGCTGCACCCACTTCGTTCTTCGGTTCAAAACCAACTAGCGAAATAATGTGGTTCGCAAACCAATTGAGCGAATGGACAACAGGAAGGAGAACCTTCGAGATCATGACGAGTGGTGGCACAAGGATGTAAGAAACCTTCTCCGGGGTGGTCACGGCAAGGTTCTTTGGAACCATTTCACCCACGACAACGTGAAGGTAGACCACGAGAATCAGCGCGAGCACAATCGCGATCGGATGCACCATCGCCTCTGGTACCCCAACCGCTGCGAGCGGGCCCGATATCCAGTAAGCGATCGCGGGCTCGGAGACAGCACCGAGTGCCACCGAGGCCACGGTGATGCCGAGCTGGCACGTGGCCAGCATCAAGGTGACATTCTCGAGCGCGTACAGAGTTGTCTTGGCCGCCTTGTGACCTGCTTCTGCGAGCGGCTCCACTCGCGAGCGCCGGGCACCCATGACTGCGAATTCCGCACCCACGAAGAATGCGTTGATAGCGAGCAAACCAAAAGTAATGACAAGTGCCGTTCCGATACTCATAACTCATCAACTCCCGAAATGCGCACCTGTTCGATGCGACGCCCATTCATCGCCTCCACCACGGCGCGCACGCCGTTGTCCTCCGCCGCATCTCCCACATCGGGCATGCGACCAAGGTAGGACATCATCCAGCCACCGACGGTCTCCCACGGTCCGTCCTCTGGAACGTCGAGTCCCATCTCCCGCGAGATTTCATCGGGTCTCATCGATCCCGGAATGATCCACTCGCCACCGGCCACAACGCGCGTGCGAGCGCGGCGGCGATCGTGTTCGTCTGCCACGTCGCCAACAATTTCCTCTACGGCATCCTCGAGCGTCACGATCCCCGATGTTCCGCCGTATTCGTCAACGACAACAGCCATCTGCAACCCTTCAGCACGTAGCTGGACGAGGAGCGGGGCGAGCTCAATCGTTTCGGGAACCTGGGTGGCTTCGACGAGTAAAGATGACGACGTGATCGGCACATCCGCGCGCGATTCGTGCGGCACTGCGATGGCGCGACGCACGTGAACGAATCCACGAATATCGTCCATGTCCTCGCCGATAACGGGGAAGCGGGAGTGGCCGGTTTCGCGTGCAAGTGCAACAACATCGGCCGCCGAGGCGTCCGCAGGTAGGACGGCGGCACGGGTCCGATCTGTCATGACATCCACCGCTGTTAGCGCGCCGATGTCAATCGAGCGAACGAGCAAGCGGGCGGTAGACACATCGAGCGTTCCTTCTTGCGCCGATCGGCGAACAAGCGCGGATAGCTCCGTGGCTGAGCGCGCACCCGAGAGCTCTTCCGCCGGCTCGATGCCGAACCGGCGCAGAATCCAGTTCGCGGTCTCATTGAGCACCACAATGAGCGGCTTAAAGATCATCGTAAAAATGCGCAGTGGCAGGGACACGAACGCTGCAATGTTCAGTGGTTCCGCGAGGGCCATATTCTTCGGTATGAGCTCACCAAACAGCATTGACGATAGGTTCGTGATGATGAAGGCCAGTGTTGCAGCGGCGCCGATTGAGGCCGCCGTCGCCGTCCCCTGATTCTCGAAGAGCCTCTCGAACACGTCTTGTAGTGGCCGCTGCGCTACGTAGCCGAGCAAAATGGTTGTCAGCGTGATGCCTACCTGGCATGAGGACAGCTGCAATGAGAGATTGTGAAGCGCTTTATTCACCGACTGCGCTTTGGCGTCTCCCGCTCGAGCGCGATCGTCGATCGTGGTGGGATCCAGTGCCACGAGGGAGAACTCGGCGGCAACAAAAAGCGCATTGCCGGCGATGAGGATAAGGCCGATACCTAACAGAATGAGATCAGCGCCCAAGGCTACCCCTACGTTGTCGGTACATGCGCCAATCGTAACTCAACTAAGAGCCATCTCAAGAGGAACTCTTGACACATCGATTAAATTCTCTTGACGATAAGACATCTCAATGGCCGATTTAGACCGATTTCGGCCCTAATTTCAGGCCTTGGCGCCCATGGCGAGGCGAACCTCACTAAGCTTGATACGAAGGTCAACTAACGAAAAAGTGAGGCAGACAGTGTCGTCAACGAACTCCGATGATTTTGGGCCAAACCAGGGATTTATCGAAGATCTCTACGCTGCTTTTCTCGATAATCGGGAAGGCGTCGGGCCACAGTGGTCGGAAATGTTTCAGCGGTGGAAGGACGAGGGTCGAAAGCCAAAACTGGCAGATCACGAGGATCGTCAACCGCCGAAAAACGGGGGTGCCGCCCAGCGAGCAGTGCACTCTCAGTCAGATCGCGCATCCACTCCGTCCACCAACGTCACCCGATCGGATCTGCCCCCGCAGCCTCGCGCCGGCGCTGAGCCTGCGCTGACTCCGTACGCTAAGACATACAACCTCGCCCCAACCGAGGCTCCGGAGGACATGGATCCATCGGCAAGGAAAGTCTCGATCCTTAAGGGTGGCGATCGCGGCCTAGCCAAGAACATGGACAACTCGCTGTCCATTCCCACGGCCACCTCGCTTCGAGCGATGCCCGCGCGCGTCATGTTCGATAACCGAATGGTCATCAACAAGTACCTCGCCGCCACACGTGGTGGAAAGATTTCCTTCACGCATCTCATCGCTTATGCGATGGTCGAGTCGCTGGCTGAGATGCCAGAAATGAACGTCTCCTACACGCTCGAAGACGGAAAGCCAGCTCTTGTGGAGCCAGCGCACGTCAACCTCGGCCTCGCGATCGACGTCGTCAAGCCAGACGGCTCACGTACGCTCGTCGTGCCGTCCATCAAAGCCGCCGAGACGATGACCTTCTCCGAATTCGTCTCCGCCTACGAAGAAATGGTGGTCCGCGGCCGTGACAACAAGCTGACGATGGACGACTACATGGGCACCACCGCCACGCTGACAAACCCGGGCGGACTCGGAACCACCCAGTCGGTGCCGCGCCTGATGAACGGCCAGGGCCTCATCGTTGGTGTTGGATCGATGACGTACCCTCCAGCTTTCCAAGGCACGGCCGACGAACAGTTGGCTCGCTTAGGCGTCTCAAAGGTCGTCAACATTGGCTCTACTTACGATCACCGCGTGATTCAGGGAGCCACCTCTGGACGGTTCTTGCGCCTAATGGAGCAAAAGCTTCTCGGACTGGACGGCTTCTACGAACGTGTCTATGTCTCGTTGCGTGTGCCCTACACGCCAGTCGTGTGGGAAAAGGATGTCGAATATGACGCCGAACGTGAGATGGGCAAACCGGCTCGCATCGCCGAGCTCATCCATGCTTACCGTTCGCGGGGACATCTCATTGCCGATACCGATCCACTCTCGTACCACCTACGCCGCCACCCTGACCTAGAGATCTCGTCTTATGGCCTCACGCTGTGGGATCTGGATCGCTCCTTCCCAACGGGCACGTTCGCCGGAGCAAGCCACCTGACATTGCGCGAGATCCTCAGCCAGCTACGCGATGCGTATTGCCGCACCGTGGGCATCGAGTACATGCACATTCAGGATCCGAATCAGCGGAGGTGGTTCCAGGAGCGCCTCGAGCGTCCGGTCACCCCGGTCACGACGGAGCAGCGCATCAAGATTCTCAAGAAGCTCAATGAAGCCGAGGCCTTCGAGACCTTCCTCCAGACGAAGTACGTCGGCCAGAAGCGCTTCTCCCTCGAGGGCGGCGAATCTCTTATTCCGGCACTCGATGCCATTCTTGATGGCGCGGCAGATGACGGCGTCCACGAAGTTGCGATCGGCATGGCCCATCGCGGCCGTCTCAATGTACTGACGAACATCGCAGGAAAGTCCTACTCTCAGGTCTTTTCCGAGTTCGACGAAGTAGAAGATCCGGCTAACCCGGGCTCCGGCGACGTGAAGTACCATCTCGGCACCGAGGGCACCTACACGTCGGATAAGGGCGAGCACGTGGGCGTCTACCTGGCTGCCAACCCGTCCCACCTTGAGGCGGCCAACGGAGTTCTCGAGGGCGTTGTGCGCGGCATGCAGGATCAGCTGGATCTTGACGATGACGGCGCGGCCGTCATGCCCTTGCTCATCCACGGTGACGCTGCGTTCTCCGGTCAAGGGGTGGTGACCGAGGTGCTCAACTTCAGCCAGCTACCCGCATACCGCACAGGCGGAACGTTGCACATCATCGTCAATAACCAGATCGGCTTTACCACTGCACCGTCGAACTCGCGTTCCTCGCGCTACACAACCGATATCACGAAGGGCCTGCAGGTGCCGATCTTCCATGTCAACGGCGACGATCCAGAAGCCGTGACGCGGATGGCTCGCATGGCCTACGACTACCGCATGGAGTTCAAGAAGGACGTCATCCTCGACATCATCTGCTACCGCAAGCGCGGACACAACGAGGGCGACGATCCGTCGATGACCCAGCCGATCATGTACTCGCTGGTCGACGAGAAGCGCTCGACGCGCCAGCTCTACCAGGAAGCACTGCTTGGTCGTGGCGACATCTCCGAAGATGAGGCAGTCGCAGTCGAGCAGGACTTCCGGGACACCCTCGAGGCGGCCCTCAAGGAAGTCCGCGAAGCCGAGATGACTCCAGAACGGGATGAGATTGACGCTTCGCGCGCTCTGGGCATCCCGCAGTCCCAGCAGGAAGATGCTGGCATGATGGTCGGTTGGACAACCGCGGTTCCGCCCGAGGTTCTTCAGCGCATTGGACAAGCGCACACCACACCTCCGGAGGGCTTCAACCCGCATCCGAAGGTGGCGCAGCTGTTCGATCGCCGCAACAAGATGTCGCACGAAGGTGGTATCGACTGGGGCTTTGGCGAACTGCTCGCGTTTGGCTCGCTCCTCATCGAGGGCGTGCCGGTGCGTATGTCCGGTCAGGATTCGCGCCGAGGTACGTTTACGCAGCGTCACGCCGTTGCTCACGATTACATGAGCGGCGAAGAGTGGACCCCGCTCATGGGTCTGACGGAGGATCAGGCTCGCCTGAAGATCTTCGATTCAGCTCTATCCGAATACTCGATCCTCGCGTTTGAGTATGGCTACTCGGTGCAGCGTCCGGATGCTCTCGTCATCTGGGAGGCGCAGTTCGGCGACTTCGTCAACGGCGCTCAGACCGTGACGGATGAGTTCATTACCTCTGCCGAACAAAAGTGGAACCAGAGCTCCTCGCTCGTTGTTCTGCTTCCGCACGGCTATGAGGGCCAGGGTCCAGACCACTCGTCGGCTCGCATCGAGCGCTTCTTGCAGATGAGTGCGGAGGACAACATGATTGTGGTCCAACCATCCACTCCGGCGAATTACTTCCACATGTTGCGCATGCAGGCGTATAACCGTCCGCGCAAGCCGATGATTGTGTTCTCGCCCAAGCAGCTTTTGCGCCGTAAGGCCGCTCGCTCCAACGTCGAGGAATTCACAACCGGCACCGTGCAGAAGGTCATCGGCGAACACCGCAACCTTGGAAACGTGGATCGCGTCATCATGTGTACCGGACGCATCTACTACGACCTGCTCGAGAAGGCTGAAAAGGACGGCGACGACCGCACGGCCATTATTCGTATCGAGCAGCTCTATCCGAACCCAGTTGAGGAAGTTCGTGCTGAGCTGGACAAGTACCCGAACGCCGAGCTGTTCTGGGTGCAGGACGAGCCGGCCAACCAAGGGGCCTGGGGCCACTTCGCGCTTGGCATGTTCGCCGACTTTGATCGAAAGGTCACGCGGATCTCGCGACCGGAGGCGGCATCGACCGCAGCGGGTCTGACGAGCGTACATGCTCGCGAGGCCAAAGATCTCATGGAGGCCGCATTCGCGAGGTAAATCGCTAACGTAGCCGAACCGCACAGGGGCGCTTCCACCAGTCGGTGCAAGCGCCCCTGCTTCGTTCCCGCACAAATGCTCCCGTATTCCTAGAGCGCGCCGGGCAATACTGCGGATCATATGCGCTGCATGAACCGATGTGCCGTAGGGTAGAAGTGTGAATATCCGAATCTTCTTCGTTGGTGATGAGCTCGTGGCGGGCTATGGAGATGCCCGCGGTCTTGGCTGGGTTGGGCGCACGATGGCGCGCTCTCCTCACGATCCGCCCATTATGGCCCTACCTCTTCCGTGGCCGGGTCAATCAACGGACCAGCTCGTCGAACGCTGGGAAGAAGAAGTGCTCCCCCGACTCGACAAGGATGCAGATAACCGCCTCGTCATCGGACTGGGCTCGCACGATCTCGGCTTAACATCCACAGCACGATCACGCCTGTATCTTGCCAATCTTCTCGACAACGCGCACAGGCAGAATCTGCCGGTGTTCGTCGTCGGCCCTCCCCCGCGCCTCGACAAGTCGCAACGCGACCAGGAGGCGCTCAGCCGCGCGTTCGCGGAGGTATGCGCTCGCAGGAAAATACCGTATGTGGACACCTATACCACACTAAGAAACCATGAGCAGTGGCTGACGGACATGGCGATGTCTCCCGATGGGTACTGCCCACGACAGGCTGGTTATGGACTCATGACGTGGCTCGTGCTCCATAAGGGCTGGCATTCATGGCTTGGTATTGAGCCGCCCGTGACTGACTAATCGCCAAGTAGAGCACCTGACCTTGCCGGCCAAGCAACAAGAGCCGGAACCGCAATCGCAACCCTGCAGGTGTTGCTCCGCCAGCGTCGTCGTTTACCACCAAGCCGTTCAACGTTACGGGTTGGAGTGTTCTACGGGAACCGACGCGCACGTGGTGAGCAGGATAAGGCCGCCCGGTTCTTCGGGTGCCGGAAAACATTCACCTCACGCGCATCGTCACTGAGCTTTCGGACTTCGTGCGCCCGACGGCCGGAGCCCCACGGCGGGCCACAAGACTCCGAGTACAGAGCCTCGGACAGAGCCAGGCATCCATTCATCCGGACAAAAGAAAATGGCCGGAGAAAATCTCCGACCACTTGGGCACTCAGCCCACGATTTAGATGTTCAACCGCGTTATGCGTTGGGACGCTTGCCGTGGTTCGCAGGCTTCTTCCTGCGGTCCTTACGTTTCCTACCACGCTTCGACATAGTTACTCCTCCAAAGTTGATACCAACAGTATAACGTTTCGGCCAGTAGCCTTCCAACTGCCGATCCGTGATTCCAACTATCGCATCGTGATCTTCGTGATCTTCATGCGTAGCGATTCAGGTGCTGACTCCCCACAGCAACCGCGGCGGATCACCTTGCGGATGGCGATCTCTTCTTCGATCCGGTTCACGCACGTGGGGCAATTCGCGCTGTGCTTGACGAGCCGGCGCGCATCGGACTCCGTGATCTCGTGATCGAGTAGTTCGAAAAGGCGATCAAGCACATCATCGCACTGGCAGTTGCCACAATCACACGTGGGGCCTTCGCATCCGCACTGTTCTAGTTGGGCCACCAAGTCATCGAATTCTTTGCTCACGCCTTCTCCTTCACATATCCAAGTTCGCGCGCGTAATCGCGCAGGAGATCGCGGAGCTGGGTACGCCCACGGTACAGCCGTGACATGACCGTACCAATCGGGGTTTCCATAATGTCCGCAATTTCCTGGTAGGTAAAGCCTTCGACATCCGCGAGGTAGACGGCCGTCCGGCGGTCTTCGGGGAGCTGTTCCATCGCTTCCCGAATTTCCTCATTCGGCAGGTTCTCCAGAGCTTGCATCTCGGCGGACGCGAGTCCGCGAGAGTGGTGGGAAGCGGCACGAAATTGTTGCCAGTCCTCCACCTCTCCGTCCGAAGATTCGAGCGGCCTGCGCTGCTTCTTGCGATAGTTCGAAATGAACGTGTTGTTCAAGATCCGGTACAACCACGCTTTAAGGTTGGTGCCCGGCTTGAATTGGTGGAATGCCGCGAATGCTTTCGCGAACGTTTCCTGAACGAGGTCCTCCGCGTCCTGGGGATTGCGGGTCAGACGCATCGCCGCGCCGTACAGTTGATTCAGGTAGGGCACGGCGTCCCGTTCGAAGCGCGCTGTGCGCTCCTTCGGCGTTTCGTCCTCTACGCGTACCTGCTCGGCCGCTGTCTCGTTACTCATCCAACTCCTTGTCGTCGGCATTCAATATAACGCATCGCCCCGCCACATATTCCGTAGCGGGGCGATGCGTTCAGCTTTTACAGGCTTTCACCTTCGCGAATGACCTGCTCGACCCCGAGGTCCTCATTCAAAATGACGGAG
>JBHWRK010000187.1:0-5928 GCA_043426715.1 Trueperella sp.
GTACACGAATGGAACAAGGGTTTCTCCTCGAATCCCGCGTACCGCCGATACACGCAGCTCGCTTCCGAGATCGATCGAGCCATGCAGTTTATGAAGGCTGCTGGCGCCTACTCTGAATCGCTGCGTACTGTTGATTTTTACTCCTCGCATGAGGCATTGCTTCTCGAGTACGAGGACGCAATGACCCGCATCGATTCACGAACGGGTTTGCCCTACAACACGGGCGCCCACTTCTTGTGGATTGGTGAGCGCACTCGGGATGCCGATGGTGCTCACGTCGAGATGCTCTCGCACGTGAAGAACCCGATCGGCGTGAAGATTGGCCCGACAGTCACGAAGGATGAGATTCTCTCCCTCATTGACAAGCTCAATCCGGATGGCGAAGAGGGACGTCTGACGCTCATCACACGCCTGGGCGCTGACAAAGTGGATGAACTACTTCCGTCCATCATTGAAACTGTGAACGAGGACGGCCGGCCGGTCACCTGGATGGCTGACCCGATGCACGGCAATACAATTTCTGTGGGCAAGTTCAAGACCCGCCGCCTCGACGATGTTCTCGACGAGGTCCGTGGCTTCTTCCACGTCCACCGCGAGTTGGGAACGACGCCCGGTGGTCTCCATATCGAGTTGACGGGCGACGATGTGACCGAGGTTCTCGGTGGTTCTGAAGAAATCCTTGAAGAAGCGCTCGGGGAGCGGTACGAAACTCTTGTTGATCCGCGACTCAACCATCAGCAATCACTCGAGCTAGCATTCCTCGTGTCGGAGATCCTGCGCGAGAATTTCTAAAGGCGCTTGGCGCGCTCCATTGCCGAACCGAATCGCTCTCTGTCGTGACCTCAGGGAGCCTAAACGACTGTTATTGTGACTGTTGATCCTGGCTGGAGCATCTCGCCAGCTGCGGGACTCTGGGCGCGCACGGTGCCGAAGTATCCGCCGAGGAACCGATCATAGGTGACGACGAACCCTGCGTCCTCGAGTATCTGCGTGGCTTCGGCTTCCTGCTTACCGAAGACGTCTGGCACCTCGACGAGTTCGGGACCTTTGGAAATTGTGAGTCGGACGTTGTCGCCGCGATTCAAGGTCGCACCAGCGTCGGGTACCTGGGCGATAACGTTACCGCGCGGTGTCGTATCGGAGAAGGCTTCCTCTGTCATGGCGCTGAGCCCGTAGTCTTCGAGGGTTGTCACAGCCTCATCGGAGCTGAGTTTCGTGATATCGGGTACGGATATTGGCTCGCGGCCCTTGGAGACTGTTATTTCAACGGGTGAACTGTGCGGGATCGATTCGCCAGCTCGCGGCGATTGAGCGATCACCTTGCCAGCGGGCACGGTTTCCGAAAACGCCTCCTCGATCGTTGCGGTCAGGCGTGCGTCAGCAAGTTTCGCGGTCGCATCCTCTTGGGTGTAACCGATGACCTCGACTACATCCACGTGCTCGATTCCAAGAGAGACGACCATCGTCACAGTCTCAGACGGATGGAGCGACGTGCCAGCCTCGGGAATGGTGTTAATAACAAGACCTTCACCCACGTCGTCGGAATATTCCTCCGCGGGCTCGACAGTGAAACCGATGGTAGACAGCGTAGCTTTCGCGTCATCCGACTCGAGGCCCGTAACCGTGGGTACTGCTACGCGTAGCCCCGGACCCTCGGTGAAGTACCACCAGGTACCGTACGTACCGCCGCCAATAAGTGCGAGCAGGAGCGCGAGAACCACTGGCCATACCCTGCGTCTTTTCAGGGATTTATCAGCGACGACGGTGTCTTGGCGAGCGGGCGGATGGTTGACTGGTCGGGACTCAAATTGGCGAGTCTGCGCAACGGATGGTTGAGCGGGCGCGCCCGATTCTTGGTCGGTGCGAGTCGTGGGTGCAGTTTTGGCGACGGGGAAGACTGGGATGCGCCGAATGAGAACATCATCCGGTAACGATTCTTTGACGTCGATGAGGGCATCAAGTGCGGCGCCGGCATTCTGCGGACGTTTCGATGGACTCTTAGCTGTCAGAAGTGAGATGAGTGAATCAACGGCAGGTGGTATCCAATCCGCAAGTTCACTCAAGCGTGGCATTGTGTCATTGACATGCTTGTACGCTACCGACAGGGCTGATTCGCCTTGGAACGGAAGTTGGCCGGCGATGAGCTCATAAAGCATGATGCCAACCGAATAGATATCAGCGGTTTTGCCCGTCGTTCCATCGGAGACGAACTCGGGTGCCACGTAGCCGACCGTGCCGAGCATCGTGTTGGTCTGCGTCGAGGTGGCGTCAGATGCGGCACGTGCGAGTCCGAAGTCGGTGAGCTTTGCATCGACGCGCGGCTCTATTGACGTCGGTTGAAGCGGACTGACTAGTAGGACGTTTTCCGGTTTGATGTCCCGATGAATAATCCCGGCGTCATGCGCGGCGGCGAGCCCAGTAAGGAGCTGCTTAATGATTTCGAGACTGGTCCCGAGAGGCAAGGATCCATGGGTGTTGAGTTCTGAGCGCAGATCTGGTCCGGAGATGAGCTCCATGACGAGGTAAGGGCGATCGCCGGTGGGCGTGGGAGCCACTCCTTGATCGTGAACAGCCACGATATGGGAATTCGATAAACTTGCGGCCGATCGAGCCTCGGAAATGAACCGCTGAACGAAGTCATGTTGTTCTGCAAGATGTGGATGAATGACCTTGAGTGCAACTTCGCGTTGCAGTCGCTCGTCGGTGGCCCGATAGACGGTCGCCATGCCTCCGCGTGCGATTCGTGCGGAGATTGCGTACCGGTTATCGAGGAGGGTACCCAGGAGCGGATCAGGTGCTTTCACGACATCTACAATAGCGTGCAAAACCGGTCAGCCCACCGTGGACTGACCGGCTTCGCGTGTCGTTTCTTAGAACCGTCCCATCGCGGACTTGACCTTTGCCACGTATGTGACGGTGTCAGGGAGCATGCCGTACTTACGTACTCCGCCTAGTCCCTGGTAGTACCCGGCAATGGCCTGATCGAAATTGGCTGCTGATGCGTGGAGTTGACGGATGATGGCGACGCCGGCAACGATGTTGTCGTACGGGTCCAACAGGTCGAGCTGACGGCCCACGAGCTGTGAGGCCCATACGCCGGACGACGGGATGACTTGCATGGTTCCAATCGCGTTAGCGGGGGAGACTGCAGTGGCGTCAAAGCCCGACTCAACATAGGCGTGTGCGAGGGCTAGCTTCGGATTCACACCCATCTGGTTAGCAACCTGAATGATCGTCTGCTGGGTCTGTGCTCGTGAGGGAACGCCCTGAGAGATGAGCGCGTGCTTGTTCTCGTTTGCAGCCGCTACCGTTGAATCGGCGTAGGTGTAACCCGGGAAGTTATTCTTGACGAGCTGGGACTTCGAGGAGCTCGTGTTAGGTGAACTAGCCGAGCTAGCAGCACCCCCGATAGTCAGACGTTGACCAACGCTGATCCGGTGTGGGTTCGAGATGCCATTCGTCGACTGAATCGCCGCGACTGTCGTTCCGTAGCGAGCTGCAATTGATCCCAGTGTGTCACCGGAGCGAACAATGTAGACGGTGCTAGCGCTTTGAGTAGGTTGATTAGTTGCCGGCTTGGGCGCTGCAGCTGGTGCCGACACAGCTGGCGTACCGATTGACAGTCGCTGGCCGACACTGATTCGGTTCGGGTTTGAAATATTGTTGTCTGCGGCAATCTTCGCAACGCTCGTCCCGTGCTGGAGCGCTATTTTGCCCAGTGTGTCACCAGGCTTCACCGTGTAGGTGGTACCCGAGGGAGTCTTAGCCGCGTTAGTGGGCTTAGACTGTGCGGGCTTCGGTGCGGTTGGTGCTGTAGCTGAAGGCGCTGGAGTCGTGTCCCCGATCGTCAGGCGAAGTCCAACGTTAATGCGGTTCGGGTTTGAAATGTTATTGTCCGCCGCAATCTTGCTAACGGTCGTCCCGTGATCGATCGCAATTTTGCTGAGCGTATCTCCCGGCCTGACCACGTAGGTGATTGCTGCGGGCTTTGCCGCCGATGTCACCGAGCTCATGGCGCGCTTCGGCGCGGTTGGTGCAGGAGAAGGGATACGAAGTTGCTGACCTGGGAAAATCAGGTGGGCTGAACGAAGGTTGTTCTCGCGGACAATCGCATCGACCGTGGCGCCTGTGCGTTTGGCGATCTCGCTAAGGGTGTCACCTGCCTTGACCTGATAGTTCATGAGTGGCGTGGTGAAAATCGGCGTCTTAACCTGAGCGAGATTTCCAGCTGGTGCTGCCTGAGCCGCCGGCGCGATCATCGTTGCCGCCGTCGCGGCCGCGAGCGCTGCGCCAGAGCGTTTAATCCATGAGGACATGGAACCTCCGTATGTTGTTAAATTTACACGTGTGACAATTGTGTGTCGAGATGTAAATGTTATAAATGTTCCAACTGAGACAATAGCGGAGATGGCGGCGTGTTGCCACCCGATTCTAAAAATCTGGTGTATGTTACGCGGGCGAGCGAGGGCACCGCAATTGTGCGCCTAATTCCGCGGAAATAGCGGATCACATCGGACCGCCAGCTTCTGGGGGAGGGCGGCATGTCGTTTACCTCACACGATCAAATGAGATCCGTTGAGGTAATCAATTCGCAACAAATGACTCAGTGTCGTCTCTCTTCGAGAGTGGCCATAACGGAGCGCAGTATTGGTGCTGGAGGGAGATCCTTCGCTGCCTCAAGTGCCTGATGTTCGTAGTCCTCGATAAGAGACTCGTGGGCATCAAAGGCTCCAGACTCCATCACTATCCTCTGAATGTTGGTGACGTCAGAGTCCGTTAGATCTCGGCCGAGTGCCTCGTCAATAATGTGAACGTCAGGCCCCGAAGCCATTCCACGGGTCAGTGCGAGGAGCACGGTGCGCTTGCCTTCCGAGATGTCACCACCTGCGGGCTTGCCGGTGTCTTCGAGTTTGCCAAAGATGCCGAGCTCATCGTCGCGTAGCTGGAACGCGATACCCAGCGGGCGGCCAACCTTCCGCAGGAGCGCCAGATCGTCGTCGTTGGCTCCCGCTAAGGCTCCGCCAATGATGAGCGGAAGTTCGACGGAATAACGAGCCGATTTGTGGCGCAAGACGAGCAGCGATTCAGTGATTGCACTCGCTTGATCGTCGTTGAGCGATGTGTGTTCTGCTCGGAAGTCGAGATATTGGCCGAAGCCGGTTTCGGCCGTCATGCTGTGGTAAAAGCCTCGGGCGCGGGCAAATGATTCGGTGTCCTTGTGCTCGGCGAGCTCAAATTCTAGTGCGCCAAGAGAGAGCAGGAAATCACCGAGGAGGACGCCTGCCTTGGCGCCGAAATCAGCTGAATCTCCCAGCATGGACATGCTTTGATGGGTCGTCGCAAAGTTCTTATGAATGGCGGGAACCCCGCGGCGTGTATCTGAGTCATCGATGATGTCATCGTGTGCGAGTGCGGAAAGCTGGTAGAGCTCGAGCGCCGTGCCGGCGTGAACAGGGGATCCGGGGCCGTTGAGGGCCTCATAGCCCGCGGCGAGTAAGAGCGCCCTTGTGCGCTTGCCGGATTCGGCGAGTTGCCGGGCAGGCTCAAGGAATTCGTTCCACGCGATTCGGGCAAGTTCGTCGTCAATGAACGATCCGGAAGAATCGAATGCGTCGAAAATTCTGTGGGAAACTGCCTCGCGAAAAATTTTCATGAGATGAGCCTATCGGGAGATGGAAAAGTTAACCACACCCGAGTACGTGCACCTTGAGTCCACATTTAGATAGTTTCTGAAATCCCACAAACTTGATTTCCACTTGAATGTGGTCATGGAGAAAATACGTCTACAACACCCACATGAAACGCTCGCACTCATCCCACATCTCGTTGGTTTCCGGCCGTTTAATGCTGTCATGCTCATGGGGCTTCGCGCGGGGCCAGACCGCTCTGGCGGTCCGATCGTCCGCATCGGCGTGGAAGACGACAGAA
>JBHWRK010000188.1:0-8388 GCA_043426715.1 Trueperella sp.
CTTCTGCGGCTATGACGTAACGTTCGTGCGCAATGTGACGGATATTGATGACAAGATTTTGGCCAAGTCCGCCGAGGCAGGCCGCCCATGGTGGGCGTGGGCCTATAAGTACGAGAAGGTGTTCACCGAGGCGTACGAAGCGCTCGGCATTTCGAACCCCACGTACGAGCCGCGTGCCACCGGCCACATCACCGACATGATCGACATGGTTCAAGTGCTCATCGACCGCGGCCACGCCTACACCGGCGACTCTGGCAACGTCTACTTCGACGTGGCCTCGCTACCGGATTACGGCTCGCTGACCAACCAGTCGCTCGACGATCTAACCATTGACGACGACGATGCTGCCGCCGACAAGCGTGGTTCGCACGATTTTGCGCTGTGGAAGGCTCCCAAGGAAGGCGAGCCGGAGACGGCCGCGTGGGATACACCGTGGGGTCGGGGGCGTCCGGGCTGGCACCTTGAATGCTCAGCGATGGCGCACAGGTACTTGGGTGAGTCGTTTGATATCCACGCGGGCGGCATCGATTTGCGCTTCCCGCACCATGAGAACGAGCAGGCCCAGTCTCACGGCGCAGGCTATGGCTTCGCGAACTACTGGATGCACAACGCGTGGGTGACGGTCGAGGGCGAGAAGATGGGTAAGTCTCTCGGAAATGCACTGACCGTCTCCAATATTTTGCAGGATCACGCGGCTGTGATTGTGAGGCTCGCGCTCGGAACCGTGCATTACCGATCAACGGTGGCATATTCCGAATCCACGCTCACAGAGGCGGCGGCCGTGTGGGATCGCCTCGCAGGATTCGTGGACCGCTCCGTGGAGACCGTGGGCGAGGTACCGCACGAGGAGATTGCGGCACTCACGAAGGAAGATCTGCCGGAAAACTTCGCGGACGCGATGGATGATGACCTTAATGTGTCGGCGGCGCTCGCGGTGATTCATGAACATGTGACGGCGGGCAATAACGCCCTCACCGACCACGACCATGTGGAGGCTCGCGAACAGCAGGTGCTCGTGCGTGCAATGCTGGATGTGCTCGGGCTGGATCCGCTTGCCGAGCCGTGGCGTGCGGAAGTTGCGGAGTCGAATTTACACGGTGCGCTTGATTCGCTCGTGAACCGCATTCTTGAGGAGCGCGCGCAGGCGCGGGCGGAGAAAGACTGGGAACGCGCAGATTTGTTGCGTGATTCGCTGACTGACGCGGGCATCACCGTCGAGGATTCGTCGGAGGGTGTGCGCTGGAAGGTAGGTGGTGACCTTGGCTAATCATCGTGGACGACCGGGCGCCGTGCGCAAGGGGCGGAAGGGTTCTGGAAAGGGCACGGGCGGCCACAATCGCCGGAGGCTTGAGGGTCGTGGGCCCACACCGAAGGCGGAGGACCGCACGTACCATCCCGCCCACAAACGGAAAAAGGAACGCGAGGAGGCAGCTAAGCGGGTCGCTGGTCCGAAGTTGCGCGGAAGTTTGCGCCAGCCCGAGGGCTTCGAGCTCGTGTCCGGCCGCAATCCGGTGTTTGAGGCCGTGCAGTCGGGAATTCCGTACGAGCGTGTATTCCTCGTCTCGTCGATGACGAACGACGACCGTGTGTCCGAAGTTGCCCGTGAAGCGATGACGAACGGCACGCCGCTCGTGGAAGTTACTCGCGCGGAGCTCGACAAGATGACAGATGGCCAGGTCCATCAGGGCATCGCCATCGAGGTGCCACCGCACCCGTACGGGGGAATCGACGATCTCGTTGAACGTGCCGAGGAAGCAGATCGACTTGGGCTTATTGTGGCCCTCGATCAGGTGACGGACCCACACAACCTGGGCGCCGTCATGCGCTCGGCCGCCGCGTTCGGCGCGGACGGCCTACTCATTCCGGAACGCCGCTCGGCCTCTGTCAACGCAACGGTCTGGAAAGTCTCGGCCGGTGCGGCCGCGCGACTACCAGTCGCCCGCGAAACAAACCTCGTGCGCTCGCTGAAGGAACTGAAGAAGCAGGGCTACTTCGTCGTCGGCCTTGCAGGTGACGGTACTTCGAACGTCGCGAGGCTCGACCTGGCGGATGTGCCCCTCGTCGTCGTGACCGGTTCCGAAGGCGCAGGTCTGTCACGGCTCGTGCGCGAAACGTGCGACGTCATCGCCTCAATCCCGATCGACGGCGAGACCGAATCCCTTAATGCCTCCGTGGCCACGGGCATTGCGCTGTACCAGATCGATCAAAAGCGGCGCGCCCTTTAGAAGGTGGCAAACTATCGCAGAGCCCGAGGTCAGAAAGCTGATAGGGAATCTCAGGATCTGACGCACATGAAGGTAGATTGACGCGGGAAAGTCAACAATCGCTGGGTGCGAGGATAAACCTATCCACCGCAGCTGCTGATATATGCTGAAGCCAAGGAGGCGACATGGCATCTTGGCGCACTGTTCACGGACACATCCAGAGGCTCGAAAGCTGGCTGGTCACTGATGAGGACGTGGAGGCGTTCTTCGAGGAGGAACGCATTCTCGGCCGCGGAGCTCCGGACGGAGAAGGGGGCTTCGATTTCGAGGTCGCGATCGCTGGTCGCCGTAGGCGCGTCGCCACGCTCGATGAGGAAGGCGCTGTGTTTCGCGGCCGCTCCGTCAACGATCTTGTTGACCAGATGAGCGAACGGCTGCGCAAGGTCGAGGTTGAGCTAGACGGCGAGGTTGCACACGGCCCGATTGATTTGGGCTCCGTGGACGTTTCAAACGAGGTCTTGCTCGAGGATCCCGAAGTTGACGAGGACGTTATATCCGAGGCGTTGGATGTTAATAATGACATTCGCGCGCCCGAGTCTGTGACCTCGGCTGACTCTTCCAGTGCGGCTGGTCATCGTAACCGGGGTGACGGCGGTCTCGACGAAGCGTTTGAGCGTAGCTGTCCGATGGTGGTCATTGCGGATTTGCCACTGTCCGAGGTGCCAAGCCTCGTGACGGCTGACAATGAGCCTATGGCCGTGTCCAAGCTTGGTGACGCGCTCGTGATGACGGCTGGTGCGCCGATGCCGTCGATGCGCAAACTGTTCCCGCGCCCCTCGTTCCAGATCGTAGTGAGTGCCGGACAAGACGATGAGAGTCCGTACTTGTACGTTCGCCGTGACAATCAGGAGCTCTTCTGGAACTGGGAAGGCGAACTGCCGATCTTCCGCTGGATTGAGCCGGGCACCGAAGGTTACGATTTCGTGGTTGACGAGACGGGTTCTGGAGCCGTCGCGCGCAAGGCTGTCGCTGACGTCATTGATGCACGTTTCGCAGATATTCGCATTGCACTCCAGGCGTCCGCGCCGAACGGCGTTCGCGCCTTTATTGCGGCGCTCAAGCTGCCAGACGAAATCGCTGATGTGCTCGAGGGCGAGCGGCCGATCTCAGAGATTCCGAATTCCCGCCTGTTCAAGCCGGGCAGCCCCGGATCCGCCTTCGAGGACCGCATTGCCTACTCAATTGCAGGTGAAGGTTTCATGGAGCCTGACCTCATGGGTGCCTATCGAAAGATTTATCTTGAGCGTCCATGGGCGGTGGCCCTAGCATCGGCCGTTCAGACTGCCGTAGCTGGCGCGATGATCACGAATGGATATAGCCGGGCAAATTCGGGTAAGCCGTGGAAGCTGCTCACCGCGTTGGGCGGATGGGCGTTTGTTGGTGGCCTGACGAGAATTTTGACCACATCATACGCGCAGTCCGTTGTGACCCAACGTGAAAGTGACATCGAGATGTGGAAGATGATGCGCGACCTTCAAAAACAACAGGACTGACCTCGCAGAAGATGACACGACTGACAGAGATGAGGCCAACATGATGGGTGACGAGCTACCAATTGAGCCGGTCGAGGGCGATCTTGAATCGTTTTGGACCCGTGCGAAGACTCGCGCGAAGCTCTACCCGATTGAGGCCGTGGGAGGGCAGACCGACCTCGTCTCACTGCGGCCCGGGGCGTTTGCGTTTGGAACGACGCGCAAAGAGGCGAATGACCTTGCCGCGCTCGTTTTGGCTGGCACGAAGACGGCCACAACCAGCTACGCCACTGGATACGACCGTGAAGGCGAAGAACTGCCTACCCCTGACGACTTGTGGATTATGTGCGATGGTGAGGGCCGCCCGCGGGCGTTGCTCCGCAACACCCGAGTTGAACGAGTTCCGTTCTCCGATGTTGATGACGAGATTGCGAAGGCGGAGGGGGAGGGTGATCTCGAGAAGTGGCGTTCCGATCACCTCGCGTCCTTTACCGCCGAGGCGGACGAACTCGGATACGACTTCACGGAAAGTGGGGACGTCGTCGTCGAATATTTCCGGGTGCTCTACTCGCATTGACGCGCTCTCTCGTCAGATGGGCGGCAACGCTGCAACCCCACTGCTCTCAATCCACGTATCTGCGAACTCATCTCACTAGGCGGGTCGATCCATTACACATCGTGAGACAAGTTCCGACACGAGCGGGGTGTGAGTACGATCGATCGGGGCTCTGACCGCGGCCAAGTGCCGCGTGCTACCTCACCGTTTCGATATGGAGGCTTGCGTGGCTGGTTTTGGTTGGAAAGTTCACGGGGATGGCAAGACCATTCACCCGGGAGAAGTCGTTCTTCCTCACGAGAGGATGTCGTGGCCGATTACGATCGGTATCGGCGCACAACATGTGGTGGCCATGTTCGGGGCCACCTTTTTAGTACCCCTACTCACCGGATTTGAGCCGGCGACAACCCTGTTTTTCACGGGTATCGGCACGATCCTTTTCTTGCTCATCACGTCGGGACGCCTGCCCTCGTACCTCGGTTCGTCGTTCGCGCTCATTGCGCCGATCGGCGCCGTCACGGGATACGTGGCCGGCGGGGGAGCGCCGCTCGACGAGGCGAAGGCTTCCCTCGCGCAGGGCGGCGTGATTGCTGCGGGTGCCGCGCTCGCAATCGTCGGCCTTATCGTGCATTTTGCTGGCGCGCATTGGATCGACAAGCTCATGCCGCCGATCGTCACCGGCGCTATCGTCTCCCTCATCGGATTTAACCTTGCTCCGGCCGCATGGAGCAACGTGAAGGCAGCGCCGGTTACCGCGCTTGTCACGATCTTGACGATCCTGCTGGTTACAGTTCTGTTCAAGGGCATCATCGGGCGTTTATCGATTCTCATCGGCGTGATCGTTGGGTACATCACGGCAATCATCCGCGACGAGGTCAACTTCGAGGCCATCTC
Organism: Trueperella sp.; assembly: GCA_043426715.1. Taxonomy (GTDB): domain Bacteria; phylum Actinomycetota; class Actinomycetes; order Actinomycetales; family Actinomycetaceae; genus Trueperella. The sequence continues at coordinate 5,187 of JBHWRK010000188.1, forward strand.
GGATGCGGCGTGGGTGGGCGTGCCGGAATTCCGTGCGCCGGCATTTGATGTGTCGCTGCTCGGTCTTTTCGTTCCGGTCGTACTCGTGTTGGTTGCCGAAAACGTCGGCCACGTGAAGTCCGTGGCCGCGATGACGGGCGAAAATCTTGACGACATTACCGGCCGCGCACTCTTTGCGGACGGCGTCTCCACGATGCTTGCAGGCTCCGGCGGCGGTTCGGGAACAACCACTTACGCGGAGAACATTGGCGTCATGGCCGCCACTCGTGTGTACTCGACCGTGGCCTACGTTGTGGCCGCAGCGATCGCGCTGGGCCTATCCATGTTGCCGAAGTTTGGTCAGCTAATTGCTACGATTCCGCAAGGCGTGCTCGGTGGTGCTGCCACCGTGTTATACGGCATGATCGGCATGCTGGGCGTACGCATCTGGGTCCAGAACCGTGTGGACTTCTCCGATCCAGTGAACCTCAACACCGCCGCGGTGGCCATGGTTCTCGCGATCGCGAACTACACCTGGCACTGGGGTGACATGGTCTTCGAAGGCATCGCCCTCGGCTCGTTTGCCGCGATCATCATCTACCACTCAATGCGCGCTATCTCGCGTTGGCGTGGCACGTCGATGGAGGCCGCCACTCCAGCATCTGTTCCTGGTGGAGCAGAGTTGGAGCCGGGCGCACTGAAGCGCGAACCGGAGGCCTAGATAGAAGCCAACCCTGGGTTCAACCTGTTGGGTGGCCAAGAGACAAGGAACGACGCCGTGGGATGACCCACGGCGTCGTTATTTATGTGCCTGCTTATCCGGACGGTTAGCCGGAGAATTCCTCGAGCGGAACGCACCCAGGGATCGCCTCCATCGCAAGGGTGAACTGCTCCTCGGTGGGCGCCTCGACCATCTCGCTGTAGCTGGTGCCGAGCACGACCTCGACCACTTCGGAAGTCAGATTCGGGTCCACATGAACGGAGGCCTCGGGGAAGAAGGCGCGTAGTGTGTATGCGGTGTTGACGCCCGAGGGGCTCGAGTAAAGACGAACCGGTTCGAGGAGATCTTCACCAGACCAGTTGGCGGTTTCACTGACGAGGACGCCCGTCTCGGCTAGGGAGGTGCCCACGCGTCCAGCGAGGCCGGTCTGGTTGGTGGCGTTAAAGACGACCACTGTAATCGTGGACGGATCTTGAGGTGCTGCACCCTCAACTGGGCAGGCCACCGCCGTTTCGTCAGGAGGTTGGGAGAATTCCCGGTTGAACGGCAATGGCAACAGTCCGGACCACGCGAGTGTTCCAAAGACGAGAAGAATCGCCATCACGGCTATGATCGAGCCAAAGATGACGGTCTGACGTTGCTGAGTGCGCTTGCGATATTCGGCGCGGGCGTTGGAAGTCACGCCCCTAATCTAGTCCAGATCTCGTCTTTTTACGGCAAGGCCAGCCTGATCCGGCGGATTTCAGGTTCGTTGGATGGCGCAATCATGCTGGTGAATGTCAATCGCGCAGAGCGCCCCAACGGCGGTTTGCGCGTGCCTGACGTTTCGACGCACACGTGCGAAAATTCTTTTGCCGGTGGCAAGAGTCACCGGTGCCGAACCAACTCACGCTCACGCGACTAGAAGGAGGGGCCCATGCGTCGCTTACTCGCTGTTATTGCAGTCATCAGCGTGACATTCACGCTGGGCGCATGTTCTGACACCATCGATTCTACTGACGGAGGAACAACCTCCGTCGAATCTTCCACACCGGCTAACACGGAAGGCGAGCATGGCATTGACGCGCCTGATTCTGACGCTCCCGACGCCGACTGGGAAACGAGACTGGATGGGGCCGAGACGCCCGAACACGGACAGGTCGATATTCTTGACGGCACCGTTTTCACCACGGAAGGCGGACGTTATTTTTTCGACGTCCCGGAAGGCTACACGGTCGAGACGCAGATCGCGGACGACAACATCGTGGATTACTGGAAGAACGGCGAACCCGAGGCCACCTATCTCATCGTGAACGAGGTTGGTCAGACCGTGGGTACAATTGGCGTCAATATCATTACTGGCAGTGACAGCATTCCTGCCGATTACAACGAGATTATTGATGTCCAGCCTGGCGTTTCTTTCGCTGACCGTCAGGTCTACTCGCGAGTCGGGCTGACTAGCTTGTGTTGGGGCGAATCCGATAACCCCGAAGAGGAGTGCCAGTTTGCCTACTGGTTTGACGTGGTCTCGGGTGGTGAAAGCGAAAATCCTGAGTTACCCATTGAGGATGGCGGCTCTTTGTGGGCGATGCAGGAAGATCCTACCGACAATGCGAAGGGGGCGGTTCTGTTTAACCTATCCGTCATGGGCCCAAGCGGCAACGGCTTCCCTTTCGAGGAAAAGGACGTCATGGCCCGCTCCCACGACTACGCAAAGGCGTGGGCGATCGTCACGAGCTTCGGAGTGAACGAGTAAGCGCAAACAGGTAGGTGTCGCCGGGCGAGCGCCCTCTTCCCGTCGTCGTCCCTAACCGTGGTGAGCTTCGGACATAGAGGACTCCCCACGCACCCGCTAGAGCTCAAGTACCCTTGCTGCATTCCTGCCCTGGGGGAGTTCCTCAAGTTAGCGCCACGTGGGGAGCCGATAGCGATACTACCATTAAAAGATTTTCATTGACGTGTCATGTTTGTGAACCATGACATCAGATGCCGTGGTTAATATCGGTACCTGTTAACTGGTGTTGGGGCCGCGAGGTCACCACCATGAGCACGCGTGTTAAGCGAAAGGCCCGTGTCTCTTATCTGACCTGTATATCGGGCCTGTGCCTCGGCCAGTTGCTTACGTGCAGACGATGACAACCGACCGGCAGCCCTCCAACTTCGGTAACCAGCCACGGGCCGTGCTGCAAACACGGCCGATTGAGAGCAAGTCCACCGACCTGTTTCGGCCAATAATTTCCCAAACACCGCGTCTTTACGTAAAATGAGGTGTCGTTCAGGTTCCTCGGAGCTTGAATGAGGAGGATTCGCCTAGTGGCCTATGGCGCTCGCTTGGAAAGCGGGTTGGGTTTACGCCCTCGGGGGTTCGAATCCCCCATCCTCCGCAAATCCCGGGAGGCGCAACGCGCCAACCGGGATTTTTCTTCCCCTAAATTTCACAGACCTCCGACTAACAAGAAGGTCGTTCTAAACCCTCTATGGTGGCCGTGAGGTACACCAAGCCTTGAGACCGCTTGGTACACG
>JBHWRK010000189.1:0-3065 GCA_043426715.1 Trueperella sp.
AAGTGGTCAGTCAAACAGGGCCATGATTTGGCGATGATCCTCGAGGAGGAGATTCACAACAAGCTCCCGGATTCCTCAATCGTCATTCACGTGGAGCCTATCGAGGACGCGAGTTCGTACGAGGACATCCCCGAGGGTTACATCCCCCTCGACTTCGACGACGACCAGGTACGTTAACCGGACACGAGGATCAAGATCGGCTCCCGCTAAACGTGGCACATTGATCGGTGTACAGACCGAGACGCTTCGGAATGCGTGAAGCGGTGAGAAGATTTTTTAGAGAATGCTAAAAGCACTAGGCAGTGCACAGGAACGGGAGCCCTGAAATAGGCTTGTGTTCGCCCTTAATTCCTGCAGGCATCGGTGGTCGGTCACTCGATATTGGACGCTGTTCGGATTTCCTTTACTAGACGATCCGCATGCCATCGATAAAAACTGCAGCTGGGGTGCGAACCGTCTCGATCTTCTTCTCTGGGTCCTCAGAATAAACGACGACGTCGGCAGGAGTGCCCTCCTGCCACGTGGGCATGCCAAGGCGCTCACGACCTGCGTACGATGCGGCGGACATAACGATATCCGCTGGCATGCCATCAGCTACTGCGTCGATGAGCTCATCGGTCAGATTCACTTCGCCGACGTTCTCGGCGGTGTCGGAACCCATAAGGAAGTGCGTTCCCGTCTCGACCATGAGAGCTAGATGTTCTCGGCGCTCCGCGTCCATACCGAGCATTCGAGCCTGATAAGTCGGAAATCGTGACGCTGCAGCGGCGAACTCTGGAAAACGACGAATCTGGTGGACAGTCGGGGTGATGAGAATCCCTCGGCGTGCGGCCTCGGTGAGATGGTCGCGGGTCATACCCGTGCCGTGCTCGATTCCGTCGACACCGGCGTCGAGAAGGTCATCTACAGTCTCTCGCGCGAACGTATGAACCGTAACCTTGCCGCCTTTCTCATGGACGGCGGCTACCGCATCGATAAGGGCTTCGCGTGGCCACAGCGGCGTGAGATCGCCGACCTCACGGTCGATCCAATCACCCACAATCTTGATCCATCCGCCCGACACTGCGAGCTGGTGTAGAGCCTCATCGGCAAGAGCGGCTGGCTCGGTCTCGGTCGCAAGATAGCGCTCGTATCGCTTGAACCGTGCAATGTGCTGGCCGCAGTGCAAAACACGAGGAAGCCCTTCAACGCGAGCATCGTTCGCGTCGTGTTGGCCGCCCGCATCGCGCACAGCCGTCACTCCCAGCCGAGCGAGGATCTCGAGCCGACGTCGCATTTCATCAATTGACAGCGGATCGGGTGTCCGACGCAAACCGGGATGGGTGTGGACGTCGAGCAATCCCGGGTAGATGTAACCTTCGACGCGATCTGCAATATCAGCATCGAGCGGGCGTTCCTTCGTGAGTCTGCCGTCGACGATCCACGCGTCGGTCGCCTCGGTTCCGCGAAGTGTTCCGGTCAGGTGAATGGTCATGAGCCTGTCCCCTCGTTCGCTGGTCTACTTCAGGAACTTAGCAAGATCATCCAAGTTGACGTCAGGCTGCTCAGCCTTCGTGGGCTGGCCAAACGCCGAGCCCTTCTGACGCTGCTCCTGCTCGCGCTTCGCGGCGAGCTCTTGCTGGCGCCTCTTTGCGGGATTTCCAGAACGGCCCTTACGGTTTCCAGAGCGGCGCTTCTTACGTTTGGGCTGCTTCTTTGTGTAGCCACCACCGCCCATGCCGCCGGGCATTCCCGGAATGTTCGGCATGCCTGGCACGCCACCGCCACGACTCATGGCGGTCATCATCTTGCGCGCCTCTTCGAAGCGGTCCACGAGCTGATTAACTTCAGTCACCGTGGTGCCAGAACCGTTGGCGATGCGCAAGCGGCGCGAGCCGTTCAAAATCTTGGTATCGGCACGCTCGGCTGGTGTCATCGACTTGACGATGGCCTCCTGGCGATCGATCTCGCGTTCGTCAAAATTCTCGAGCGCGTCGCGATACTGGCCCATGCCGGGAAGCATACCCATGAGCTTCTTCATGGAGCCCATCTTGCGAAGCTGGTTGAGCTGGTCGAGGAAGTCGTCGAGGGTGAAGTCACCTTCGACCATCTTCGTCGCCAGATCCTCGGCCTGCTCCTGCGACCAGGTCTTTTCCGCCTGTTCGATGAGCGTGAGGATGTCGCCCATGTCGAGGATGCGCGACGCCATGCGATCGGGATGGAAGCGTTCGAACGCGTCCAGCTTCTCACCCGTCGAGGCAAAAAGGACTGGCTGGCCGGTTACCCCACGCACGGACAGTGCGGCGCCTCCGCGGGCGTCGCCATCAAGCTTCGAGAGCACGACGCCGGTAAAGCCTACGCCGTCCCGGAACGCCACGGACGTGTTGACGGCGTCCTGACCGACCATCGCGTCGAGCACGAAAAGAATTTCATCTGGGTTCACGGCGTCGCGAATATTACGCGCCTGCTCCATCATCTCTTCGTCCACACCGAGGCGTCCGGCGGTATCAACAATCACGACGTCGAACGAGTTTTCCTTCGCGTGACCAATCGATGAGCGAGCCACCTCGATAGGGTCGCCCACGCCGTTACCCGGCTCCGGCGCCCATACCTCGACGCCCGCCTGTCCGCCCACAACCTGCAGCTGCTGGACTGCGTTCGGGCGCTGAAGATCCGAGGCCACAAGTAACGGACGATGGCCGTTTTCGCGGAGCCATAGACCAAGCTTTCCGGCCAGAGTCGTCTTACCCGCGCCCTGCAGACCTGCCAGCATAATGACCGTGGGAGGCGTAGCCGCCCAGTTAAGTTCGCGAGACTCGCCACCGAGAACCTCGATCAATTCGTCGTTAACGATCTTGACGACCTGCTGAGCCGGTCTCAATGCCTGCGAGGCAACTGCGCCAACCGCTTTTTCACGGACCGACGCTGTGAACTGGCGAACGACCGGCAGGGCGACATCGGCATCTAAAAGCGCGCGCCGAATGTCACTAATGACTTCTTCGACGTCCTTTTCTGACAGGCGACCCGCCTTGCGCAGGTTTCGAAGTGAACCGGTAATCCGATCTGACAGCGAATCAAACATACTG
>JBHWRK010000190.1:0-20817 GCA_043426715.1 Trueperella sp.
TTGCTCCGATAAACACGGGAGTTTAGGCTCCTAGCTGGAGTTTTAGCGAGATTTACCAATACTGGCATACATGGACACATCTCAGAAAGACAATGGAATAGAACCTCTCGACGACAAGGTGGCCGTGAGTGAACCGTTAGACGCCGAAACATCGGCGACTTCCGAGCTCGCCGCCCTCATCGCGGATGAACAGTCGATCAATGCGGCCGATATGGTCGAAGAGCCCGTGGAGCTCGCCGCTGAATCGGACGATGCGACTATCTCGTGGCCCGTGATTATTCCTGCGCTCATGTTTATTCTCGCGATTGTTGTGTGGGGCCTGGGATGGCCGCAGCATTTCGAGTCCGTCGCGAATTTCGCGTTTGGCGGGGTGCTGTCAAAGTTTGGATGGGCGTTCGTCCTGCTCACCACAATTTTCGTTATTTTTGTTTTGGTTATTGCCGCATCAAAGTTTGGTTCGATCCGGTTGGGCTCGCCAGAAGAACGTCCGGAGTTTACTAACCGATCATGGGTCGCGATGATGTTCGCAGCGGGTATGGGTATTGGTCTCATGTTCTACGGGGCTGCTGAGCCTCTCGCGTTTTATCGTGACGGTATACCAGGCCACGACCCGAACGAAGTGGGCGCGTCGATGGCTCAGGCGATGTTCCACTGGACCTTGCACCCGTGGGCCATGTACGCGATCGTCGGCCTCGCGATCGGTTATTCGACGTATCGGCTCGGCCGCCGTCAACTAATTTCGTCCGCGTTCGTCCCGCTAATTGGAGAGAAGGGCGCTAACGGTCCGATTGGCAAGATTGTCGATACGCTGTCGATTTTTGCCACCGTGTTCGGGACCGCCTGTTCGCTCGGCCTTGGTGCTCTTCAGATTCGAGCGGGTCTTGAAGCGTCGGGCCTCGTTGACAACCCGGGCAATGGGCTAATCCTCGGAATTGTCCTCGTGTTGACGCTCGCGTTCCTCATCTCAGCAATGTCGGGTGTTGGTCGTGGAATTCGCTACCTGTCCAACTTCAACATGGCTATCGCCGCGTTTCTTGCGGTCGCCGTTTTTATTCTTGGGCCTACCGTTGCGCAGCTCAACATTCTTCCCGAAGCTTTGGGCACCTACTTCTCGAACTTCTTCGAGATGGCGGGTCGTACCGCCGCGGCAGACAACGGCACAGCAGGCGTTTGGCTGTCTAGCTGGACCATCTTCTACTGGGCATGGTGGATTTCGTGGTCGCCATTCGTGGGCATGTTCCTCGCACGCATCTCGCGCGGTCGTACGATCCGCGAATTCCTTATTGGCGTCACTCTCGTACCGTCCGGTCTATCGCTCGTCTGGTTTACCATTTTTGGCGGCACCGCGATGCGTATGGAGCGTGACGGGAACTCGATTTACGCAGACGGCTCCACGGAAACCCAGCTGTTTAACTTGCTCCACAATCTGCCGGGAGGCTTCTATTTCGGCATTTTCGCCGTTATTTTGCTCGGAACCTTCTTCATTACGTCCGCCGACTCGGCGTCGACCGTCATGGGCTCAATTTCCCAAGGAGGTCGCGCGACGGCGACTCCGTGGCTGAGTGGAATGTGGGGCGTGCTGACGGCTGCGATTGGCCTGACCCTTTTGATTTCGGGTGGTGACACCGCGCTGTCGAACATCCAGAACGTCACGATTGTGGCGGCCACGCCATTCCTCTTCGTTGTCGCAGCCCTCATGTTTGCGATCGTCAAGGACCTGCGCAATGACGTCATCTATCTCGATCACCGCGAGCAAGAGGCGTTCCAGCGCCAGCTTGCGGTCGAGCGGCGCCACCGACGCGAGCGGGAAGAACGGCGTCGTAACCGCTCACGCCTAAGCACCCGGCGCAGTTAACCTAGCGGGAGCGGATTGTGACCGGCCTGGACTTGTTCACTATCGCGAACAAGTCCAGGCGCGGTACCCTCGCCCCATGAATTGTCCGATAGTGCCTCGCGGCCATGCGGAGTGATCCAGCCGTCAAGTGCGGGGCCCTTTGGCGTGATTTGCGTTGGGTTGATGTCTGCATGGACTACGTAGTAGTGGTCCTTGATCTGTTGGAAATCGATGGTGTCGCCAAACCCAGGGGTTTGGAACAGGTCGCGCGCGTAGGCCCATAGCACAGGCATCTCGGTGAGCTTGTTGCGGTTGGCCTTGAAATGTCCGTGATAGGCGGCATCAAAACGCGCGAGGGTCGTGAAAAGGCGGATGTCGGCTTCGGTGATGTGGTCGCCCATGAGGTAGCGGCGATCTTCGAGCCGGTCCTCGAGCCAGTCCATCGCTGTCCACAGCCGGTCGTAAGCCTCTTCATAATGTTCTTGCGAGCCAGCGAATCCGCAGCGGTATACGCCGTTGTTGACCTCGGAGAAGATCCGCTTCATGACGTCCTCCATTTCTTCGCGTTGATCCTCTGGCCACAGGATTGGGGCACCCTCGCGGTGGAACTCAGTCCACTCGAAGAACAGGTCGCGGGTGATCTGATCGAAGTCATTGGTGACGAGCTTGCCCGTCGTCGTGTCGACAATTGCGGGCACGGTGATACCAAGTGGATAGTCAGGGTCGAGCGCGAAGTACGCTTCCTGTAGACGTTCATAGCCGAGTACGGGATCTTTTCCATCTGGATCGAGATCGAATGTCCATGAGTTCTTGTCATGGGTGGGCCCCGGAAGTCCCACGGAGATCGCTTCTTCGAGCCCGAGCAGTCGGCGGACGATCAGCGTACGATTCGCCCACGGGCATGCCCTGGCGGCGACCAGCCGGTAGCGGCCAGCTTGGGGCGTGAAGCCGTCACGACCGTCCCTCGTGATCCGGGTAGTCACGTATCGCATGTCGCGCTCGTAGGGCTTCCCGCCATCCACGTAGGAGCCGACACTCGTGGTCGATCCCTCTGCCGCGCCAGTAGTTGAACGTTCAATCATTGTCATGTGGTCAGGCTATGCGATGTCGCCTGCAGGTGTCAAAGGGCGCATGCCGTGATAGGCATCAAAACTGTAATACAGCTCAGTCTGTGACTATTGGATTCGTTGTCTGTGACTGTTGGTTTCGTTCGGCGGCATTTCGCGGCTTCTGTTGAAGGTGTCAGATGCCGATGACCACTGTTGATCTTGCCCCTTTAGCGATGTCAGGAATGATCTCCGTAGACGTACTCAGCGAATCGAGACGGAACGTTTGATCGCTGCCAGTTCAGTTCCTGAGTTAGCTCTTCCCCGGTAAGCGCCTTGCGCGTGTATCGTTCAATCTCTCTGCTGTGTCCTGCCATATGGGCCACGGCCACTGCCTGGCCGCATGCTCGGGCAACGGCCGTCGCAGTTGGAGTTGAGGCCTCTCGAGCAGCTGCATGGCAGCCGAAAGCAAGCCTACGCATGGGACCAACTCCCAAGTGTCCCGTTGCGAACTGTCGCGCGCCGTCGAGAGCCTCCTGGAGTCGCGGATCGTCAGGGTGGTCAGCAGCGAATACCGGTAGTAGTCGATCGACACATGCAATAGCCCAAAGGATGAGTTCTTGGCGATCTTTCTCCAGCAGGGTGCGATCCGTTACATCTATGGTCATACCCTGATGATGACACAAGCCAGAAATTTCCTGCGAGCCACGCTAAAAACGTCAAGCAGGGTATACGTGGTTGTCGATGTTGTCGTGACAGGGCTAAGCACTAGTCAGTCACCGCAGTGTTCTTCCTTCGTTGACATAACAGTGGATCCGAAGGCGATGGAACCGCCCATGATAACGCCAATGATGATTGCGGGCAGCAGATCAAAAAACTGGGCCATCACGTACGCAAGCACTCCTCCCATAATGATGCCTACGCCTATGTCATACAGTTTCATGGTGATCCTGCCTTTGAAGAATGTTTGCGTGACGAATGAATCTCCTGGCCACCAGGATTTCATATTGCGGGGTACTAGAACACAACAGGCCCGTGGTTGCATCAGAAGACGTACCGATGCGTCCAATCGGGGAGGTCTTCATTGAGGTTCCAGCGGTAGTCACCTTGTGGATAGTGGAGTGCTAGGCTCTGCGGAACATGAGCCAGAATCCGATCAGAGTCAGCACTGCTGCCGCACTCCAACTAAGCATCGGTGCGATCGTGATGTTCATGGACTGACTCCACGTGGGTGAGACCGCGATGAACACAGCGGCTACAAAAAACCACACCGCAGTGTTGGAATCCTTGCGTTTTTTAGCAGCACGATCCGCATTGTCGTGGTGAGGCTGGCTGGTATTGATGTCTGCCATGGGCAGAGTCTAGCTCGGGTGGGGGCTGATTTCGATACAGGCACCATACTTTCCCAGATCATGGCCGGACGAGTGCTTCGCCCTATCGACAAACAGGTACGTACTACTGTTTGCTGTGATCTGCCGCGTGCCCAAGCAGGTATACGTGCTTTCACGTGAGAGTTCATAAAGCCAGCGTGTTCTGGGCGGGTTGCTACTGCCTGCAGTGACCAGCTTTAGTATTTAATGTGATGCGAATACTAGCGACGAGAAATGCAGCGACAATACCGTCAAGCCACTGCGGTGCCGGAAAATAATCCCTCAGTTACAGGCTCCAAGAAAAATATTCCCGATGCACGCTGAATCCGCCCTCTGCGTCTAACCGGGTATATTCGCCGCACACATGACACAATATTGGTATGAAACCAAAGAATTTCCAGCCCACCGACGATTTTTGGAACCCTGCCGAGTCGAGGTATGACGACGTGCCCATCGTCCGCTCCGGACTTTCGGGCCTGCACATGCCGCGGATCTCACTTGGTACATGGCACAATTTCGGAGACGATACCCCGTTCCAAACTCAGCGCGACATCGTGCGTTACGCTTTCGATCGAGGCGTCATCCACTTCGACATCGCCAACAATTACGGTCCGCCCGCCGGCTCGACCGAGGAAAATTTCGGGCGCATCGTGAGCAAGGATCTGAAGGCACACCGCCACGAGCTCGTGGTCTCCACAAAGGCCGGCATGGCGATGTGGCCTGGACCCACGGGTTTTGGCGGCTCGCGTGCCTACCTGCTGAATTCGCTCGATCAGTCGCTCCAGCGACTCGGCATGGACTACGTAGACATCTTTTACCATCACCGGCCGGACCCCGACGTGCCACTTGAGGAGTCAATGCTGGCACTTCACGACGCCGTCCGCTCCGGCAAGGCCCGTTACGCGGGCATTTCCTCATATTCGGCCAAGGCTGCGGCTGATGCTCAGACAATCATGCGAAAACTAGGTACGCCGCTTGTCATTCACCAGCCGTCATATTCGATGCTTAACCGCTGGGTGGAAGATGGGGATCCGTCACTGCTCGAAACCGCCGCAGAGGAGGGCATGGGCGTCATCGCGTTCTCTCCGCTCGCGCAGGGCATGCTGACGAACAAGTATCTCAACGGGGTGCCCAAGGGTTCGCGTCTTGATCAGGGCAAGGTTCCGGAGGCACTCTTTACAGAGGAGACCCTCGGTCATGTCCGCGCGCTCAACGACATCGCGGCCGAGCGTGGGCAGAGCCTGGCGCAGATGGCGATCGCATGGATTCTGCGCGATCAGGGAGATATGACCGTGACGTCGGCGCTCGTCGGTGCCTCGTCAGTGAAGCAGCTCGAAAATTCTCTCGGCGCGCTCGAGAACACAGACTTCAGTGCCGAGGAGCTCGCGAGAATCGATGAGCACGCTGTCGAGGCCGGTATTAATCTGTGGTGGAACGCAACCCAGTCGAGGGCGTAGGGATGACGATTTCCACTCTCGATCAACTCATCATTGACGTGGCATTGGGGGAGGTCGCGCAGCCACGTCACGTGGCGGTGCTCGATGATCCGAGTGGGGATCTACTGCGCTCCGTGCTCGCATGGGACACGGTCGAGCACGTGCTCGTCGGGACCCGTACAACAGATCAGGGCAACGACGTTCTGGCGATCTGTGAACAGAGCGGCGAAGCGCGAGCGAGCACTGAACGGCGTGTTCGAATTGCGGGGCACGATGGCGACCTTGACCTGCGAGAGTTCTTTACCGAGCCAATTGACCTCGCCATCGGACACGTGCCGAAGTCTCTCGAAGAGACGGCGTATCTCGCGGCGGTAGTGGCCGCTCGTGGGGGCGTGCTCGTGATAGGTGCGAACAATAAGCACATGGATCGCGGACACAACGCTACGCTGGCGAACTATTTCACCGATGTGCGAGCTAGCTACGGACGTGGCAAGTTTCGGTGCCTGATCGCTAGCGGCGAGCCTACGGGCCGCACCTATGCCCCAGCGATTGGCAACGCCGAGGCGGGTCCACTGTTTGGAGTGGGCGGTGTGTTCAGTGGTGCCGAGGAAGACTATGGCGGGAAGTTCCTTGCCCGAGAGGCGCTCAAAGAACTGACGGGCGAGATGGAGCAGCTCAGAGCGGCTGCGAATTCATGGGATACCTGGGAGCGACCATCCGAACCCGAGCGCATCGGTCTCGACGTGGTTGATCTCGGATCCGGTAACGGGTCCGTGGCGCTCGCGATTCTCGACGCCTTGCCGGAAGCTCATGTGCTTGCAACGGATAATCATGCGGACGCCGTCGTGTCGTCGTCGTTAACTTTGCGGGAGTTTGAGAGGGCCGGACGTGCCCGCGTGACGTGGGAAGACGGAGCGTGTCATCAAAAGGACGCGAGCGCCGACGTAGTGCTTCTCAACCCGCCATTTCACACAGGTCACGCGATTGACGCGACGCTCGTACAGGGCCTTTTGGACGATGCTCGTCGCCTTCTGCGCCCGGGTGGTCGCTTGTACATGGTGCACAACAACCACCTCCGCTACCGGCCTGAGGTTGAGGCAAGGTTTGATCAGGTGCGTCAACTGGCGCGGAATCCGAAATTCACCGTTCTCCGTGCCGACGTGGCTGAGACTGACCTTGAAAGTCGCTCTTAATTCAAGAGTCGGTCCTCTCGCCGTGTGGCCCGCAGATCCGAATACCTGCGGCCACACTCGGTGAACTCATGATCGAACGCGCTCGTCCAATGTCTGCCTCCTGGTCTCAAGAGACGTCGTTTTAGCCGATCGCGTTGATTCTTAGGCAATGCGGGCGAGTGTTTCAGTTCCGTCGTGGAAAGTTCGAGGTTGCAATGCATGAGGGGTTAAGAACTCCTCATGCCAGTCTGTCAACCGCTTGATATTCTCCTTGACGCCATAGCGTTAAGCGGAAATGCCTAGGCCTTAACGTATCCGTATCCTTCGCCTTGGAGCTTTGCGATCTCCACAATTCCGGCGTCCACGACGCGTACGTACTCGGGGATGAGTTCTTCCTTGACTTGGCGTTCGCCTAGGGCTATCGCGCAAACTACGAAGTCCACACCCTCGGCTTCAAGGCCACGAATGCGTGCCATGCGGTTTGGATCTGCTTCGAGTTGCGAGAATGAGCGCACGGCCCCGCCGTTGGCAACCACCACTGCCTTGTTTCCAACAGAGGCGCGAACAAAGTTGCGTACCGAACGCAGCGTGAAGGGCCAGCGATCATTTTCATTGATGTGGAAAACGAGCTTGTAATCGGTCATTTCTTCCCCTTTGAATCCTTGAACACGTGATTAGTGTCGCTAGACACACACTACAACGGCGCGAAGATATTTTCACGTCAAGATAATAGGTTCGTTTCAGGGGAGGATGCGTGTTGTGGGGGCCCCACAAGCGATGGCGGGACGCTTGGTCGAGCTGACCTGCCATCGCTTGAGAGGCGGACGCCTGAGATAGTGCACAGGCGTGTCACATCGTCATAATGTGCCGCGTGCTCTGGCGTTGACTGGCGTGGATGTGAACGTTCGGAGGTATTTGACCGGCCTTCTACTTGATCGACTCGAGCGCCTGAGCCAAATCCTCAATGATGTCGTCGGCATTTTCGAGGCCGACCGAGATGCGCACCAGGCCCGGCGTAATACCTGCCTCGACAAGGCCCTCATCCGACACCTGACGGTGGGTCATCGACGCTGGGTGGAGGACGCACGAACGCGAGTCGGCCACGTGAACCTCACGAGCGACGAGGTTGAGGGCGTCCATAAACTTCACGCCGTTCTCACGGCTACCCACGTCGATTGAGATGACGCCGGAGTAACCGCCCTTGAGATACTTCTTCGCAATCTCATGGTGCTTGGAGCTTTCGAGGCCCGGATAGCGGACCTCGCCGAGCACGTCGCTACGAGACTCGAGATACTTCGCTACCTTGAGGCCGTTCTCGGAATGGCGACGCATGCGCACGTCGAGCGATTCGAGGCTGAGGTTAAGAAGGAAGGCTGAGTGCGCGGCCGGGTACATGCCAAAGTCGCGCATGAGCTGCATGCGGGCTTTGATGACGTACGGTGCCACGGCGTAGTCCTTTGTGTAGACCACGCCATGGTAGGACTCATCCGGCTCGGTGAAGTCCGGGAACTTTCCGTTCGTGTAGTCGAACTTGCCAGCGTCAATGATCATGCCACCAACCTGCACTGCGTGTCCGTCCATGTACTTGGAGGTGGAGTGGATGACGATGTCTGCGCCATGCTCGATCGGCTTGCAGAGCACGGGAGTGGCGAATGTTGAATCAACGACGAACGGTACGCCCATGTCGTGCGCAATCGTCGCGAACTTCTCGAGATCGAGCACCGCCATCGACGGGTTCGAGATCGTCTCGCCGAACAGAAGCTTCGTGTTGTCCTTGAACGCTGCCTTGATCTCTTCCTCTGGAGCGTCCTGATCGACGTAGATTGCCTCAATGCCGTACTTTTTCAGCGTCACGGAGAACAGGTTAAGAGTGCCACCGTAAATCTCGGACGACGACACGAAGGAGTCTCCAGCTGAGCACAGGTTGAGGATGGAGACGAGGGTCGCAGCCTGACCAGACGACGTCGCCATTCCCGCCGCTCCGCCCTCAAGATCTGCGACTTTCTGCTCAACCGCCATGACGGTCGGGTTGGCGAAGCGCGAGTAGATGAGTGCGTGGGTAGGTTCGTCAAACACTGCGGCTATGTCTTCGGACGAGTCATAGTTATACGTGGTCGACTGGACGATCGGCAACTGGCGCGGATCGCCGTTTCCTGGCTGGTAGCCGGCGTGGATGTATTTGGTTTCGTCCCTCACGGGGCCTCCTTGAGCCGTTAACTATCGACGCGGATGGGGCGCCTTCTCCCTTACCTTAGTGCTGGATGGTTGAACGGTTAAGGAGTGTGCACCTTTTGGACAGTGCGCCATTTTGTTGCTGGCGAGTTCGTAATAAACTTCAGGAGGTTCGAGCGGTTTTGGCGCGAACAGGTCTGAAATAGGCCAAACCTTCCTGGAATCTTTTCTGCGCCCGTATGCAAATGGACGGACCCGCGAAGCAAACGCACTGCTGCGGAAACTCACCTTGGTCGAACTACGATTCGGCGCTCAATCACCAGAATTCTCACACCTGCGAACAATTATAAGCGATGGCGTAATGCCTGCCAGTGGAAGATGCCATACCGGCGGGGAGTGGTTGGGTCAGATCCAACTAGGCATCCACATATGTGATCGCCAGAACCAGCGCGAAACGGGCGTGCCCCACCACAGCGGCATCCAAAAAAGTGCGGCACCTACGATCACTCCGGCGATGAGAGCGAGGATCGCCCACGCCCATTTACCGGGTGGCCGACTATCTACGATGACGGGGCGTAGCTCGTGGTCGCCACTATCTTCCACGTAGAGATCAGCGACGGGCGACTGTCTGACCGGAAGTTCAGCGAAGCGAAACTGTTCTGTATGCGAACAGACTTTTGCGAGCCTCTTCGGCGGTCGGACCATTCCAGCGAGCCAGCCCACCCCAAACGTCAGCGCGAGCACCACGTAGGGCAGGAACGCAATTGCATAGAATTGGTAGATCGTGCGGTCAAGGTACATGAACCATGGCAGGTACATCGCGATGTAGCCAGCCAAGATTGCCCACGCACGCCAGTCGCGATGTCTGATCGCCGCCCACAGCACGATGACCAACGCGGCGGCGGCTAGCCACCACACGAATGGATTACCCACCGAGGTAATAGCTGCCACGCATTCGTCAGCGGGGCACGAATCGGCTGAAAGTTTGTCTTCGGCCCGCCAATAGAAACTCACCGGACGCAGTTGCAGGAGCCACTGCCAGGGCTGTGATTGATAGGTGTGTTCCGAGGCAAGCCCGGTGTGGAAGTCCATCGTGGCCTGGTGGTAGTGGATCCAGGAGTTGACGACGTCGGGAGCGCCGTCGATCGGCATCGGCACCTGCTCGGAAGAAGGCAGGCCGGAATTTCGCGCCTGCTGATCGGGAGCCCACTGCCGGTCCCAACCCACGGGGTGTGCAAACCACGGGATCCACGCCAGGAGATATCCAAGTGCTGCCGTCGGCACGAACTGCACGAACGCGGGAAATCCCTCATACCACACGCCTGCGCTGATCCATCGCTTCGCGCCGACTTCTTTGCGCGCGGCCGCACCCCAGAAGAAGATGAACAGGCCGAACACAGCCACGGCATACACGCCCGACCATTTTACTCCGCACGAAAGTCCTAGCAGCACGCCGGCCAGAACGAGCCATGGGCGAAAGCCCGTGCGCGGAGCCCACGGATCGGCGGGAACCATCCGACCGTCGTCGTCAATCGTTAAGTCGCCGTGCGCCACAGCGTGTGCAAGTTTTCCGCGCGAATGCGTGCGATCTCGGAGGATCGCCCAAAATCCGGCGAGCACGAAGAACATAAGGATGCCATCAAGCAGGCCGGTTCGACCGAGTACTATACCCATGCCGTCGAGCGCCATCGCCAGCCCCGCGAATCCGGCGAGCACGACTGACCTCAACAGCCTGAGTGCGATTCGCACCACGAGCGCTACCGCCAAGACTCCAAGGAAGGCGGTGGTGAAACGCCAGCCGAAGCCGTTGTCGTCGCCGAAGACGCGCATGCCCTCGCCCATGATCCACTTGCCGAACGGCGGGTGTACCCATCGATCTGGTTCAACGCCTAGCGCGGATAGATCGCCCGCCACGAATAGCTCGTTTTGGTCCTCGCCTTCCCAGTTGCGCTCATACCCGAAATTGAGCAGCGAGTAAGCGCCCTTGACGTAGTACGTTTCGTCGAAAATTATTTCGTTCGGGTGAGTGAGGCGCGTGAAGCGCGTGAGCACCGCGATGAGCGCGGCAACTACCGTGACGATCCATCCCTGCAGCCGCACCTGCGCGGGAAGCGTGGCACCTTTGGGCAGCAGCCCGAGACGTCCGCGTAGATCGTTTTCGAGACGCGCGCGCCCGCCAGCTCCAAGTGGGAAGGTTTCACTCACGGGCGAAAGTCTACCCGCCTTCATGGCCCGCGCCGCGACACCGTGGACGGACGCGCGTAGAATTAAGGGCAACGAAAGGATTCGCCATGAATGACCTCGATCTTCGCGGCCGCCAAGCCCTCACCTATCTTCTGCCTAACCTGACCTTCGAAGACGCCGGGGTCGCAGTTCGCTCACCTCTTACCGGCACTGAGATTGGTCGTTTGCCGACGACGACGGCGAAGGATTTAGACGACGTGTTTAGAGTCGCCAGGCACGTCCAGCGTCAGTGGGCGCAGATGAGCTTTGACCAGCGGCGCGACCGCGTGCTCGACTTTCATGACCGCGTGTTCAAAGAGCGGTGGGCTTTGCTGGATTTAATCCAGTGGGAGACGGGCAAATCGCGCGGGTCGGCGTTCGAGGAGGTCGCAGACGTTGCGATCAACGCGCGCTACTATGCGCGCAAGGCGAAGACTTTGCTGGCTGACGAGAAAGTTAAAGGTGCGATGCCGCTGCTGACAAAGGCGGTTGTCACCCGTCAGCCTAAGGGTGTGGTGGCCGTAATTTCTCCGTGGAATTATCCTCTGACGCTCACGGCCTCAGATGCGATCGCGGCAATCATGGCTGGCAACGCAATTGTGCTCAAGCCGGATTCGCTCACCCCGTTCACCGCGCTCGCGGTCAAAGCGTTACTTGAGCGGTCGGGAATTCCGAGGGACCTCTTCCAAGTTGTGGTGGGTTCGGGCAAGGACCTAGGCACGCCGATGATCGAGCGGGCCGACTTCGTGATGTTCACTGGCTCCTCAGCGACCGGCCGAGTGATCGCGGAGCAGGCGGGCAAGAACCTTATTGGGTTCTCGGCCGAGCTTGGCGGAAAGAATGCGATGATCGTCCGGCGTGACGCGCTGCCGGGAAACGCCGCAGAGGGTGCGATCAAGGCCTGCTTCTCGAATTCCGGGCAGTTATGTATTTCGATCGAGCGAATCTATGTTCATACGGACATCTGGGACGAATTCGTGCCCGCCTTCCTCAGTAAAGTGAAGGCGATAAAGGTCGACGCCACGATGCAGTGGGATGCCGACATGGGGCCACTCATCTCCGAGCAACAGCTCGACAAGATTAGAGCTCACGTCGACGACGCGCGGGCGAAGGGCGCCACCGTCTTGGCCGGCGGCGAACCACTTCCGGGCGTCGGCCAGTTCGGTTACATGCCAACGGTTCTCACGGGCGTCACTCCCGACATGGACGTATTCGGCGAGGAGACCTTCGGTCCCGTTGTCTCGCTCTACCGAGTAGATTCTGACGACGACGCCGTCGCGCGGGTCAACGACACCCCGTACGGTCTCAACGCCTCAGTGTGGACGCGCGACTACGAGCAGGCCGAAGCGATAGCGCGGCGCATTAATGCGGGCATGGTCAATATTAATGATGGGTATGCGGCTGGCTGGGGATCGATTGGCGCTATCAATGGCGGAATGAAGGATTCTGGTGTGGGAGGGCGGCATGGCCCGGAGGGAATCACCAAATATACGGATTCTCGTCTCGTCGCGTCGCAACGTATCTTGCCTATTGCCGCGCCACCAGGGTTGGGCGAACACCGCTGGTCGAAGGTCATGACCAGTTTCCTCAAGCTAGTCCGGAACCTGCCGCCTCAGCTACTAGGCGAAAAGTAGGATTGACGCGAGGTTGCCACTAAATAATGGCACCGCGAACACGATGACAACGCGAAGGAGCCGCATAGTGACCCGAATATTCAAGTCGCGCAGGATCCCGATCCGCGGTGCCGTCGTTGTGATTACGGGCGCGGGGTCGGGAATTGGGCGTCTTATGGCCCTCGGTGCGGCAGAGCGCGGGGCGAAAGCAGTGCTCGTTTGGGACATCGACGAAACCTCCGCGCGGGCGGTGGCGGATGAGATCGAGCAGGCGGGTGGCCGAGCGCGAGCCGTTCAAGTGGACGTGACAGACCAAGGCTCCGTCGATCAGGCTGCCGAGCAGGCACTACTGGAATTCGCACGCGTGGATGTACTTATCAACAACGCGGGAATCGTGACCGGTAAAGAATTCACGAATGTGACGCAAGCGGATGTCGAGCGTACGTTCGCTGTCAACACACTCTCGCACTATCGCACTACCGGCGCGTTCCTGCCGGGCATGCTCGAGCGTGATCGTGGTTCGGTGGTGACGATCGCGTCGGCTGCAGGGCTTGTGGGTGTCTCGCGGCAGGCCGACTATTCGCCGTCGAAGTTCGCTGCCGTGGGATTTGCACAGTCGCTTCGAGCGGAGTTACGGCATCGTGGCTCGAATGTTCACACGCTCCTGTACTGTCCGTTTTATATCTCGACGGGCATGTTCGAGGGTGTGAAAACGAAGTTCAATCGGATTTTGCCCATCCTTGAGCCGGAAACGGCAGCCCGTCACGTACTGGACGCGCTTGAGGCGGGGCACCAGATGAAGGTCGATCCGCCTCTCGTGCGGCTAGCGCAGGTCGCACAAGCGTTGCCCGTGCCGATCATTGACCCGCTCATGGACTACTTCGGCATCAACCAGACAATGGATGATTTTGTTGGACGTTCGAAGGCGCGATGAGCTAGACATGGCCGTTGAGATGAGTCCCGAGCGTTTTGAGGAGTTAGTGGCCGACGCGCTGGACGAGATCCCCGAGCAGTTCGCCTCTCAGCTGCACAACCTCGTGTTCTTGATCGAGGATGAGCCTTCTACGGAGCAACTCAAAGAGTCAGAGGGTGAGGATCTTCTCGGTCTTTATGAGGGGATCGCCCTCACTGACGGCGACTTTTTTGGTTACGCCGAACCGAATCGCATCTGGATTTTCCGTGGGACAACCCTGCGTATGTGCAATAGCGAGGAGGAAGTCGCGGAGGAGGTAATCATCACCGTCTTCCACGAGGTGGCCCACCATTTCGGCATCGAAGAAGAGCTACTGTGGGAAACTGGCTGGGCGTAGCTGGCAACGAAGTGAACCACGACGACGGTTGCGATCGCGATGAGCGCGAATGTGCATTGATGATTGACCATCACAACTCAACAGATCGTGCAGTTAAAAGATCCATGTCGGCTCGTTTCACATTGGCCCTTGTAACAAGCGGTGAAACCGAGCCTTGGCGAAATGCGCGGACATAAAAAATGCGGACCTCATTGTCCGCGTTTTTCTCGTAACTGTTGACCGTGTCAGTCGGGTTATCTATCGGATGCCGAGTAGCTCAGCCTGAACAGCCTGCTCGTGTGCGCGGGCAGCGTTCAAAAGAGCGTTACGCGACACCTTGGTTTCTGCAAATTTGTTCCAGATGTTCCTCATTGGTTAACCTCCTTCAAATGCCTTGATTTATCAGCGGTTTCTCGCTGTGTACCTACTTGTGGCTACTTTCAACTTTAACAACGCGGGGTAAGGGATGAAAGTTACTTGCCGCGCATCACATCCTTTCCGGTGTTAAACCGACGTTTCGTGCACTTATGAGCAATAGGCATCTCGATGTGGCGGTAGGCTGGATCCATGATTGTTTTGGCTGCCACTCCGCTCGGAAACGATGATGATGCCTCGACGCGCCTGCGCGCGGAACTCGAGGGTGCCGATCTCATCGCGGCGGAGGATACCCGCAGACTTTTGAATCTTGCAGGTCGCTTAGGGCTCGAGATCTCTGCGCCCGTCGTCGCTTACCACGAACACAACGAACGGCAGACCTCAGGCTCACTCATCGAGGCGGCCCAGTCAGGTCAGCGGGTGGTCGTCGTGACGGATGCCGGCATGCCGTCAGTGTCCGATCCGGGGTATCGACTCGTTTCACTCGCCGTCGAAAATGAGGTGCCGGTGACCGTTGTACCTGGCCCGTCCGCGGTCCTTACCGCGCTCGCGCTCTCGGGGCTCGCATCTGACCGGTTCGCCTTTGAGGGCTTTCCGCCCCGAAAAGACGGAGAACAGCGCCGATACTTTGACGCTCTCGCGTCCGAGCGGCGTACGACGATCTATTTCGAAAGCCCGCGTCGAGTGGGGCAGACCCTTTCCGCAATGGCGCGCTCTTTCGGTCCTGACCGGAAGGCGGCCGTCTGCCGCGAGCTCACCAAAACCCACGAAGAGGTCAGACGCGGCACGCTCGAGGAACTTGCCGCGTGGGCGCAGAACCTTCGCGGAGAGGTAACGATCGTTGTAGCAGGAGCCCCGGCACAGTCCATTGACACTGAGGAATTTGTGCCCGAGGTTCTTGCCCTCGCGGACGCCGGACTGCGCCTGAAAGACGCTGCCGGTCACGTGGCCGCGAGGGAGGGCCTGCGCAAGAACGAGTTGTTCAAACTCGCCCTTGCCGCCCAATCCTAAGGTTGAGGTTTGTAATCTATACCAGAGAAGTCGAAGTCGTCCTCATCCGCCTCGTCAGAGAAGTCCACGTCATCATCGGTCTCGATGTCAAAGTCCGATAAGTCGTAGTCGGACAGGTCCTCCTCAACCGCCACCTTGTTCGCGAGTGTGTCGAGCTCCTCCTCCTCACCGTGTGTGGTTAGCTCGGCATCCGACTCTTCACCGTAGCCATCGAGACTATATTCTTCCTCGTCAGTGACGAGTGCTTCACCACGGGGTTCCTCATCCTCGCGGTAGTCGGCAGCTCCGTATTCATCGTCTTCGAGATCGTCCGGGATGCCGTCGCCGTCAAGGTCGCCCGTCTTCATGTCGGCCCAGTCTTCGTGGGTCCATTCGTCGGTTGATTCCCACTTATTTTTGTCCCACACGGCGATGCCCTCATCAAGGTCGTCGAAGCCGGGGATGGGGGTGTCCTCATCTTCTTCGTAAAAGCCGAACGCCTCGCGTGAGTCGATCTGCTCCACGCCCGCTTCGTCCATCTCCACACGGGCGGCCTTGCCTAGCTCCTCGGAGGTCGGCACGGTCAGATCCGACAACACGCGCACGGTCCAGCCGGACTTGAGCGCATCGAGCGCAGTCTCCTTCACGCAGTGCGATTCAGCAATACCCACCACATCAATGCCGCTCACCTCGGCGACGCGCAAAATCATTTCAAGCGTGTCGCCGCTGGCATTCTTGCCCTCGAAACCCGAGTAGGCGGCCTCATACTCGCCCTTCTTTACGCCGTCATCGATTGGGAGGGACTGGATCGCGTCGTGCAACTCGGCTTCGGCCGTGCCCGCCACGCCGTGTGGAGGCCAGGTATCAACAAAGTCAGGTTCATCAGAGAAGTGATGGCCTGGATCGATGTGCCAGTCCTGGGTGGTCACGATGAGCTCATATTCGTCCCCATTTTCGGTGACGAAATCTGCAATACGTTCAGCGACGGCGTTGCCGCCCTCCACGCCCAACGCCCCGCCTTCGGTAAAGGTCGGCTGCACGTCAACAATAATCAGAGCGCGATTTTCGGTCATGAACTTTACTCCTTGGTTGGCAGGGTCCAGCCTGCTCGGTCATCTCTTCCAGTTTATTCTGAGCCTGCGCGATTGTGCCCCTTCGTTCACAGTAAGCCAATCGCCGGGCGTGGGTGCGGGTGAGTGTGTGATTGGCCCGCCATGACGCGCAAGTTTCACCTATCGCATGGAAAACGCATACCCTAGATGCATGAGTAAAATCCTTTCAGCTGTTGCTTGGCCCTATGCAAACGGACCACGCCATATCGGTCACGTCGCCGGATTTGGTGTGCCCTCGGACGTTTTCTCGCGGTACATGCGAATGCAGGGTCACGACGTGCTGATGGTCTCCGGTACCGACGAACACGGAACCCCGATCCTCGTGGCTGCCGAGCAAGAGGGCGTCGGCCCACAGGAGCTCGCCGATACGAACAATCGCATCATTGTGGAAGATCTCGTGAAGCTCGGCTTGTCCTATGACCTGTTTACGCGAACGACGACGAAGAACCACGAGGACGTCGTCATGGACCTGTTCGAAGGTTGCCGCGACAACGGGTACATGATCGTCGAAGAGACACCGGTGGCAATCGACCCGAAGACGGGCAACACGCTTCCAGACCGTTACATTGAGGGCACGTGTCCGATTTGCAAGTACGTGGGTGCTCGTGGTGATCAGTGCGATAACTGTGGCAACCAGCTCGACCCGCACGACCTCATCGATCCGGTCTCCAAGGTCTCCGGTCTGACGCCGGAGTTCAAGGACACCGAACATTACTTTTTGGACCTGCCGGCGCTTGCAGACGCGCTTGGCGAATGGCTCGATGGCGTGGAGAAAGACGGTAAGTGGCGTCCGAACGTCATCGCCTTCTCCAAGCACTTGCTTGAGGACATCCGACCGCGCGCGATGAGCCGCGACATCAACTGGGGAATTCCCGTTCCAGGATGGGAAGACAAGCCGAACAAGCGCTTGTACGTGTGGTTTGATGCCGTCGTCGGATACCTGTCTGCCGCCATTGAATGGGCGCGCCGCCGTGAAAAGGCGGGCACCGGCTCGGCCGACGATTGGAAGCAGTGGTGGACGAACCCCGAGGCGTTGTCCTACTACTTCATGGGCAAGGACAACATTGTCTTCCACAGCCAGATTTGGCCGGCGGAACTGCTCGCGTACAACGGAGAGGGCGCGAAGGGTGGCGAGCCGGGCGCCTTCGGTACGCTCAACCTGCCCACTCAGGTGGTGGCATCCGAGTTCCTGACGATGGAAGGCAAGAAGTTCTCGTCGTCGAAGGGCATCGTTATTTACGTGCGCGACGTGCTCGAGCGCTACCAGCCAGACGCGCTGCGTTATTTCATTTCAATCGCAGGCCCTGAGAGCCAAGACTCAGACTTCACCTGGAGCGAGTTCGTGCGCCGCAACAATTCCGAGCTCGTGGCGGGATGGGGCAACCTCGTCAACCGAACGGCCGCGATGATCGCGAAGAACTTCGGTGAGATCCCAGCCAGGGGCGAACTCGAGGAGGTCGACCGCGAACTTCTTGACGCCGTGGAGAAGGGCTTTGAGACCGTCGGTCACCTGATTGGGAATCACCAGCAGCGCGCTGCGCTCGCTGAAATTATGAGACTCGTGGGTGAGGCAAATACGTACGTGTCAAAGACTCAGCCGTTCAAGCTCAAGGCTCCAGAGGAACGCGAGCGTCTTGGCACGATTCTGAACTCTCTCATTCAGGCCGTGTCAGATCTTAATACGATGATGTGCGTGTTCTTGCCGCACTCGTCGAACACGATCGACGCGATATTGGGCGGAAGTGGCGACATTGCGCCGATGCCTGAGATGCGCGAGGTGACCGACCTCGATACGGACTACGCGTATCCGATCATCACTGGCGAATACTCGGACGTGCGCTCCTGGGAACGCCGCCTCGTTGAGCCGGGTACGCCGATCGCCAAGCCGAAGCCGGCGTTCGTCAAGCTCGATGATTCCGTGGTGGCCGACGAGCTGGCACGCTTGGGCTATGACGTGGACGGCAACCTGTTGGTGGCCGACGAGTAGGTGTCTGCACAGGATCCGACCGCACCGGTGTCGACCGGTACGCCCGTGAATCACGGCAAGCAGACCCCGCCACAACCGGGCTCGAAGAAGGATCGCAAGCGCGCGTTCCCACCGGTCCCGGAGCGGCTCCCCGTGCCGATCGTCGACAACCACACGCATTTTTATCCTGACCCCGTTCCAGCCGACGGAAGTAAGCCCGTCCAGCGCGTGAATCTCGAAGGGAATTGGAAGCCACCGATCCTGCTCGACAACCAACTTGCGGGTATGAAGGACGCGGGAATCCGCGCCGCAATTTCCTCGGGCTGCGACTGGCCACTCCTTGGGTGGACGCGCGATCTCGCGCGTGAACACGAGGAACTGTGGGCGGCGCTCGCGATCCACCCGAACGAGGCCCCCCTACACGCGGGCGTGCGCGAAAGGGGGCCGGATGGAAACGAGCCGCGTGTCGCTCCCCACCACGAGACGGTCTGTCTCGAGGACGCGATCGCTAAGGTCGCGGAGCTCAGTCGTGATGACGCCGTCGTCGCTATTGGAGAAACCGGCCTTGATTATTTCCGTACAGGCGACGAAGGCCGCGAGGTTCAAAAACGGGCGTTTCGCGAGCACATCGCTCTGGCGAAAGAACTCGATAAGCCGATGCAGATCCACGATCGCGAAGCGCACGCCGACGTCGTGGAGATTCTACTGGCGGATGGCGCGCCCGACCGCACGATCTTCCACTGTTTTTCTGGCGACGCCGACTTGGCGCGCGTCTTGGCGGAGAACGGCTGGTATGCGTCGTTCGCGGGCAACGTCACGTATCCGGCGAACACGGATCTACGCGAGGCGTTTGAGATCATGCCGGACGAGCTTGTGCTCGTTGAGACCGATGCCCCTTATCTGACGCCAGAGCCATATCGCGGCCAGCCCAACGCCGTATGGTCGGTGGCTTACACGGCTCATTACTTAGCTGACCTCCGAGGAGCCCAGTTCGAGGAGTACTGTGCCGTAATCGACCTGACCACGGCGGACGTCTACGGTATCTAGCTGGCGAGTTTGACGTGGCCGACCTGTAATATGCCGCACAAGTCGCTTGCGAAGTATAACAACTTGGTTACAATCAGTCTCAGCGTTGTTATAAATGACAATTGTCAGGTCCCTCAACCCACTGGAGAATCTTTTGATTAGCAGGACGCCGCGATCGGAGAGGCCGATCTATTTCGATCCGAGCCTCTTGAATACGCCGCCCAAGCCAGGTTCGCGTCGCGCGCGCCGCATGGCTGAGCGTGCCGCCGCTAAGGACGCCAAGGCCGCAGCCGCTGCACCCGCAGTGAGCCGTTCCGCCGACACTGCCGAGATTCCCGCTATTACGCGCGTCACCGTCTCAGGTGGCACGCCGTACGCAGAGACGATGAATCGCGCGCTCGTGACGAGTCGTGTCAAGGCGATGCCGGCACCTGCTCCGCGCAAGTACAGCAAGTCGTTCCACTTGGCTGGCGCCGCGTCTATCGTCGCACTCGCAACGGGCGCATCGATCGGCCTGCCACTCATTCCAGAGGTCGCTGCTCCTGCAGAGGTGGCTGTGGCAGCCGTCGTCGACCCAACTGAGGACGCGATCGAAGAAGAAACTGCTGCCGTTGTTTCATTTAGCGTCACTGTCGATGGAGAGACGGTTCGCGTCAACTCCGATGACTCCACGACCTACGCCGCGGCATTCGCTGAGGCTGGCATCGAGATTGGCGCTCGTGACGACGTCTCGGTTTCGCTGTCCGATATCGTCACCCGTGAACCAGTCACGATTGTCCGCGTCACCACCGACACCGTGACTGAAGACTTCACGAACCCATTTGAGACCGAGCGCGTCGATGATCCGAACCTTGACGTTGGCAAAGAGCGCGTCGAGACCGAGGGCATCGAAGGCAAGGGCACCCGTAACTACCAGGTGACCTACCGCGACGGTGAAGAGTCTTCTCGGGTCCTTCTTATTGAGACGGTCAGTCAGGACCCGGTCAATGAGGTCATTCGCGTTGGCACGAAGGAACCGGTCGTCGAGCCAGAACCGGCGCCAGCGCCCCAAGCCGCGCCTCAGACCGCTCCGGCCGCGCCTGCTGCTCCGGCGCCTGCAGCTCCAGCTCCAGCGGCCGCGCCCGTCCCGGCAGGGTCCGCCCGCCAGATCGCTCAGGGCATGCTCGGCTCGTTTGGCTGGGGCATGGACCAGT
>JBHWRK010000191.1:0-9943 GCA_043426715.1 Trueperella sp.
CGAACCCCCAGCCTTCTGATCCGTAGTCAGACGCTCTATCCGTTGAGCTACGGGCGCTTTGTTCCTAAGAACGTCGTTCAGTCTACTTGGGCAGGGCGTAGAAATGCCAATCAGAGGAGAGTGTTCTTGCTTACGGCCGACCATTGCTTCGGCGATGTGCCCGTGTGATCCGCCCGCTACCCGCCCGCTAGTACGATAGAGCCATGAGTAGCGCATCTGAAAATTGGTCTTCCTGGCACGCTGAACGTGAGCGCGATTTCGCCGCGCATCTCGGCTGGCTCACCCTCGTCTCTTACGAATGGGTGCCTACCGGGCCCGGCGCGCTAGAGACGTTCCCAGGCGTATGGCATGTGGACGACGACGCCGTCATCGCAACTTTCATTGAAACCGACGTCGTCGAGCGGGACGGCGAACCCGTGGTTGGTGATGTTGTCATCAAACTGCCCGATGAGGGTTCTCACGTGACGCTCCACGTGGGTTCGCGTTACGCCGAGGTGGCCAAACGAGGTGGCGACTACGCCGTGCGAGTGCGGGATGCGGACGCGCCGTTGCTACGTGAGTTCGACGGAATCCCGACGTTTGACTACAACGACGACTTCGTCTTAAATGGCGTGCTCGTGGCCAAAGAGCCGTATGGGCTCACGCGCGGGACGGCCCGGCAGGATCTGCAGGAGGAAACCACCGTGGTCGCAGAACTACACATTGAACTTCCTGACACGAAGAGCACCGAAGCCGACAGCGTCATTCTGGCCATTGAGGGCGACCTTGGCGGGGAGCTCTTGCTTGTCTTTCATGATGACACGAACGGCCGCGAGAGCGCTGAATGGCGCTTTGTGACGTTCAGGTCGCCGTGGGAAGGTGAGGAAGCGCCGGCGCCGGAAGAAGCACGCGACGCGATGGTCGACTTTAACTACGCCCTTAACTTCCCGTCTGCGTTCACCGACTTTGGGACGTGTCCGCGGCCGCTGGCCGACAATCGCATCCCGCTCGCGATCGAGGCGGGGGAGCAGCGTCCGAATCCCTAACGTGTTCGACGCTCGTTCTGGGCAGTGAAGTGCCTAACACCTGCGTCAGCCGGACAGGTTCATCTGGCCGCGAGGTATCTATCCGCTGTCATGGAAAAGCCAAAGACCCGTGAGAAAAGCTAGAGAGCTCAGAGGTCTCTGACCTCTTATCCATCGATGGAATGTGGTGGGGCGGGTGTTTCGAGCCCCTGAGTGGGCGCCGCAAGGGTGCGGGCAGGGAAAGACCCCGGTCGCGCGATGGTGTTCATCGTGTCGCCGCCGGGGTCTTGCCGTCGAATTTGTGCCTTAGATGACGATACCGAGGATCATCGGTCCAAAGACCATCGTCCACACCGTAATGAAAACGATGCCGATGATGTTCAGCCAGATACCGGCCCTCACCATCTGCGAGATCGTCAGGTATCCGGAGCCGTAGGCGATCGCGTTTGGCGGTGTTGCAACCGGGAGCATGAACGCACAGGTTGCTGCGAGCGCGACCGGGATGACGAGCAGCTGGACATCCACGCCCATGCCGATCGCCACTGCGCCAATGATTGGCAGGAAGGCTGCGGCGGTAGCGGTGTTCGAGGTCATCTCCGTCAGGAAGATAACGATCAATGCCACGCCTGCGATGATGAGGATCGTTGGCAGGCCGGCCAGCGATGCTGCACGCTCACCGATCCAGTCCGAAAGGCCCGTCTTGCTGAAGGCCGATGACAGCGCGAGGCCGCCACCGAAGAGAAGAAGGACGTCCCACGGGATGTTCTTCGCGGTCTCCCAATCGAGGATCGCGACGCCCTCGGAGGGCTTGGCCGGCGCGATGAACAGGACCATGGAAAGGATCATCGCGATCGTTGTGTCACCGATCGGGCCGTCCGTCCACAAGGTCGGGATGAAGATCCAGGCAAGAGCGGCGGCGACGAAGATGACGCCGACGATTTTCTCTTGAGCCGACATCGGGCCCATCTTCTTCAGCTCGCCTTGGATCAGCTCACGGCCACCTGGGATTTCGTCAACCTCAGGCTTGTAGATGCGGATAAGGAGCTGCCATGCGACCAGGAGGAAGAGCCATGCCATCGGGGCGGCGAAAACCATCCACATGCCGAAGTTCAGCGTGATGTCGTGGTTGTCTTGCAGGTAGCCGCGAAGTAGCGCGTTCGGTGGCGTACCGATGAGGGTGGACAGCGATGCGATCGACGCCGAGTAGGCGATGCCGAGCATGAGGGCTGTTCCGAAGTTGGAGAGAGTCTTCTCGCCAGCTTCGTCCTCAACCTGGCCAATGGTTGCGAGAACCGATAGGCCGATCGGGATCATCATGACCGCGGTAGCGGTGTTGGAGACCCACATAGACAGGAAGCCGGTTGCCACCATGAACCCCAGCACGAGGCGCGTGGGCTTGGTACCGACGGCCAGAACAATTGTTAGTGCCAGACGACGATGGAAGTTCCACCTCTGCATGGCAAGTGCGAGGAAGAATCCGCCCATGAACAGGAAAATGGTGGACGATGCATACGAGCTTCCGACGTCTGCAAAACTAGTGATGCCGAACAGTGGGAAGAGCGTGACCGGAACCAGTGCGGTGGCGGAGAGCGGAATAGCTTCCGTCATCCACCATGCGCCCATGAGAACAGCGATGGCTGCCGTCATGGCGATCTTGTGACCGCTGGCTTCGATGTCCTTGTCTGCAAGCTGAGCAACGAGATCAGCCGAAAGGTCCTTTGGGAAAATAAAGTAAACGATAATTGCCAGGACGACACCGAGGGCCAGACCACCAAAGTGGCGTAGCCAGGGCTTGCCGGGGGGCATGATTGTCTCGTCGGACTCATCAAGCTGACCCGGCGCGACATATGAATCCCTGTGGATATCTGGAGTACTCATCTGGATTCCTCTTTCTGAGTATGCGAAAAATCAGAGGACTGATATTGGAACTATCGCCGCGGGCGCCTTCGCCCATAGCGAACGAGTGAGCGCGCGCGCAGCGTACCCACGTGCTTTCTGAAAACTATACGGCGGTAAGCTACGCCACAAAGCCTCGATGTTAAGATGTTATGAGATTGTTATAAGTTGTCTCGCTTGCTGAGCGATTTAGTAAGCAATTGTTAAATATTAGATCCCGTGAATGGCGATATCTCGCGGATGCCAGACATTTTTCACGGTTGAACGCGAATCTCCGCATGCGCGAACGGGCACCCACCACTCTCAATCTGTTCGTCGATAGGATCAATAAACAACGCGTAGATGAGTTAGACGCCTAAGGAGGAGCCATGGACCGCCGCCTGGGTCACTCCTCCTCGCAGCGCATTGCCCCGGCAGAGCTCGGCACGCTGGATGTAAGTCGAGCATCGGCGTCGTGCGTTCAGCCCTGCGACTTTATCGATCGCTACCCACCCGAACTTCAAAGCGATGCTCGCGCGTTGTTTAATCTTCTATGCGAGGTGACGCAGTGCGAGGCGGTGATGTGGGGGCCGTCGGTGGTCGGGTTCGGTCAGAAGACGCCGGCCGTGCGTCCGGAGTCACCCGATGACGGGTTTGAAATCGGATTTAGCCGTCGCGGTTCGCATCTCGTTCTCGTTTTGCGACGCTACGCGGACTATTACGTCGATATTCTTCAGCGCTTGGGAGGTATGCCGCGCGGAAAAAACGCTATCGCGCTACCGGCCTTCGACGAGATGGACGTGGGGGTGCTTCGCGAACTCCTCGAACGTGCGTGGGCGGACTCCGAACGTGCTCGAGATTAAATCTCAGCGGCGCTAAGAGCGATAAGCGTAGATGGATCGGTAGCGAAACCGAGCGCGTCGCCTAGACTGGCGACCATGATTGACAAGAAATTTCTCACCGCCCTGGCCACCGCCGTCGTCCTCGGCGCATCCGCGTGCGGAAGCGACGTCGGCTCTCCAGCCAACACGGCAGGTGCCTCCGAGAGCGCCGAGGTAGCCGACAGCACCGATATCCCCAAAGAGCTCGAGCAGTACGTCGCCGTCGAGCAGCAGCAACTCGACGATCTTGATGATCAGAACAAAGCCTTATTCGCCGAGGCCTACTCCGACTACTCGGTGCGCGGCGAGGCCACCGCTGACGTTTCGCGGGTGATCGCCGAATATGTGTTCGCGGAGCAGGAGATGTTCGATAACGCGGCCGCCGCCCATGTTGAGGGCATGGAAAGCCAGCTCGCGACGATGGAAGAGTTCGTCTTTCCCTCGATGGAGGGCTTTGGCGTCCCAGGCGTACTCCAGTTTGAGTTCACGTACTTCAACCCGGATAGGTCGCAGAATTCCTCGAGCGTCATCATGAAAGATGGCAACGGCGAGACCTGCCTTATCGAGACCGTGCCGGTAACGCAAACTCCAACCGTCTGCCCTTAATGCCGCCCAACAGAAAATCTCCGCTATTGACCAGTGGGGATTTTTGGCGAAGATGGTGGGAATCTCCACTAAACCCGTCCTGCGAAAACGCTGCCCGTCGGTCACCTGCGAAGCACCTAGGAAGCCTGGCCTGAGCGGGAGAAACCTCATACCAGGGTAGAGGCTGCCCGGGCGTGGCGATCACCTAGTCAAGGTCGGGATCACCTTGATCACCAAACCACAAACAGCAACCAGTGGGGCCGTGCTCTCGAGCTCCTTCGTCACTCAACGCAGGCCGCATAGCAAAGTCCGATTAGCGCGACCGGTTACTGCAGGGCGGCGCTCCTTGATCGATTGTGGCCGTTAGGCCGAGGGGTCATACTGGTAGACGCTCAAAAGCCTCGTGGGGCTACTAAACGTTCCTTAGTGTAATAACAGGCAATGGATCGTGAGCGGCCAGGGCGGGGGATTAAACCTCTGCCATCGCTGTGTGTGATTGGGTGATCGTCACGCCGACGTGACCGCGAAGATGCTGAGGGAAGGACTAAAAATCCCCGCTCAGGCATAATCTCCCACCGCAAGGCCTTGCTATAATATTGGCGAGTATGCTATAATATTACTAATATAGGTTGAGTTTAGGTGTTTCGGTGCCGGCTCCAAGAGCCATAGAGAAGGTATTATGATTAGACGAATTACGGCAATGGGCGCCGCCTTGCTCATATCGGTAGTCGGTTTCACGTTACCGGCAAGTGCCGTTGAAGATGATCTCGGCAGAAGTCCGGACAATCCCATCGTGGTAGAAGATCCGAACGACGTGCCCGAGGGCGCTGTGGAGGATTCCCCTTCCACCTACACCGACCCGGAGAGT
Source organism: Trueperella sp. (assembly GCA_043426715.1). Lineage (GTDB taxonomy): Bacteria > Actinomycetota > Actinomycetes > Actinomycetales > Actinomycetaceae > Trueperella. The sequence goes on from JBHWRK010000191.1 coordinate 5,214, forward strand.
ACGTGTGCGAACACCCGCTCGTGGGTTGTGACAGCCCCAGGCTCGCATATAGATGCAGTACAACACACAGAAACACGTTGGTCCAATGAGATTCCGGGGAGCGAAGAGACTTCCCATATGGAGTGGAAAATCTTGGAGCGGACGCGAGATTTTTATCCGGGAGAACACCACGAAGCGATTGCAGGCTTCTGGACAAACTTCCAACCGAACAATAAGAACGGGACATACGTGGGACCGCCATCCTATCCGTTTGATCCAGAAGGTACGTGGTCGGCACCTAAGGGCAATGGTGGGCCCCAAAAGGGTGCTTCAGGGGTTTACCAAAATGGTAAAGGGAACGGAAGTTGGTTTTACCGCCAGCAGGCGAAACCTGCCTACACCGAACCAGACACCTATGGTGAATGGTCGGGGTGGATTGTTACTCAAGAAGGCCTGCTAGAAGAGCCGACTACACCTGCGAACACGGAAACGCACGAATGGACGGTTGAGATGCTCTCCGTAGGCGACGACAACGCCGTTCCCGCGCACACTGTCTACTACGTTGAGGGCGCTGACCCCACAATGGATTTGACCGATGCGAACTGGACGATGTTTCCAACCTTGGCAGGTCCTGATGGCTGGACGCTCGTCGATCAGCGGACAGTCACTGACGAAGAGGCCTATAACGCTCCCGACGTCAAAGGCTACTTCGCGTGGACCGATGGCATGCCATGTGATGAACCTGAAACCCCTGGTGAACCTGAAACCCCTGGTGAACCTGGAACCCCTGGTGAACCTGGAACCCCTGGCGAACCTGGAACCCCTGGTGAGCCTGGAACACCGGGCAAACCTGGAACACCAGACAGGCCCGTAACCCCAGCGGTTACTCTGATTTCAACAATGCCGGCACCCGAGATGCTCCCCGCCACGGGTAGCTCGACCGGAATGGCCGCCGCAGCCGGACTGTTCCTGCTGGCCAGCGGAGGCGCACTGCTCCTAATCAGGCGGCGCGGCCTAGCGGCATAACTGACTGATTAACACAGCGAAAAGCAGTACCCCGGGCGCATCGCCCGGGGTACTGTGCTGTCAAGGCTGAGGCTGTTGATTTTAGAAGTGGACGCGGATACGGCCTAGTTTCGAAAACCTCACCCAAACTCAAGATCTTGAACCTTCAAAACTAATCGCAACCGTCCCTGGCAGTCTGGGGTGTGTGGGGTTACCTGCAATGATCTGACGATTGCATGTGCAACACTTCGTGTGGACAACACGCCTGGAAATAAGTTTCCTGACCGAAAGGTTTTGGAATCCCGCGCCGAACTGTCTAGAGATTTCTGCCCCCTTTCCCTTAGGGCGTTCGAATGACTAGGAGCCTTGCCACGTCGATCCATAGGCGATAATGGTACCGGTCGGCCGGGTGGAATCTTTGGGGCGATCTAGCCAGTCTTTGTTGAAGTCTTGGACCTTGACTAAACCGGCTTGCGCACTGGCTAGTTTCGCTTCGTGTCGGCGGCGACGTTCGACGGTTGCGACGAATATTCCTAGGATTACCTCTGGTGCCGGGCGATCTCCAAGGCGGCGCGGGCAACCCTGAATGCCTCGTAACTTCCCACCTGAACCAGTGTGGATTTCTATCAAATGTGCTCCTTGTAGTGACTTCGCTACACATCCATGTCAGTAGGCATTGCGCGCTTTCCCTTGGACATGTAACTACCACCCACGCACATCCCGTGATTGGGTCCCTACTGAGTACTTACAAATATCCTCATGGGTGCCAAAGGGCGTCTGGTGTTTCTGAATAGCCGAGGCAGGACGACCTCGTCATAGGAAAAACCCCGGATCCTTGCGGATACCGGGGTGCTGTGCGGAGATGGAGGGATTTGAACCCTCGAACCGCGTAATTTGCGATTACTCCCTTAGCAGGGGAGCGCTTTCGACCACTCAGCCACATCTCCAGGTCACCCCAGAATAGCGGATTGACACGCATCCGTGCCAACTGGCTCTGCGTGACGTCCGCCCCGCATCGTGAATGCACGACGACGGCGTCAGCAAGAACTGGCGAAGAAACGGGATATTTCGTCCCCTTTATTCGGATGCATGTCTACATGTGGGTGCCTCGCCGGTTCCCGCGATCACGGCGAGCGAGCATAACTCCGACCTTCCCCACTTCGGGTCGGTCCAGCACTCGCGCCGGGCATATATTTTGCGACTTCTGGCGACGTTTCCAACGATGACGATCCGACGTTTATGCATGTCGATGTTACCGTTCAGTGAATGCTTCGATGCGTTCCTAGTGGCCGCGCCAAATGCCGAATCGGGAAATGTGGCCCCGATGGAGCTACCAATTTTATGCGGACACGGTCTGAATAAGGGGCAAGAACTCGCGATCGCTCAGAGCGAAGATTGCCACAACCCAAAAAGTAAGAGAGCTATGTCGCGATTCGACGTGAATTCGTCGCTGATCAGGGGAAAAGTCTGAGGCACTGATCAGTGGGTGCGTTGTTGTCGAGGCTTACCGTATTCACTCGTGGCGGATTTCACTATGCAGCACGCCACTTTCAGGGAATGCTTGCGGCACCAGAACAACCAATTCTCGAATGGAGAACGACATGAATACTGTAATTCGAATTCTGATCGGGGTTCTTATTATCGTCGTCCTAGTGTGGCTTATTCGAATGTTTATCTAAGTCCGTTGGGCAGACCGCCCGCGAGTCTTTTTGGACGTGAGATTCCGCTAGGAATACTGCGTTCGAGGGTACTCGATAAGTGGTGAATTGACGGTGAATAACCATGAACGTCCAGCGAAAGCTGGGCGTTCATGTTGTTCTCGATCTAGAAGATTGGCGGAGGGTGGGGGATTCGAACCCCCGATACGGGATCACCGTATAACGGTTTTCAAGACCGCCTCATTCGGCCGCTCTGACAACCCTCCTGCACTCTGTCCAGCGCACTTCGCACTGAAAGAGCCACCGTGCCATTGTGTCACGGTCGCAAATTTCGCGCAAAAACGCCCGACTATGCCCAGGTCAGATCACTAAAGTGTGTGGGAGTGTATTTTGTGCGTGGTAGTTCAGTCGCTTAGATTTTTACTTTCGACAGGGAGGATATCCATGCCCGAGACCACCACAGTTATGTTCGCCTGCCGCCAGAATGCTGGTAGATCCCAAATTGCAGCCGCCCTCATGAAGGCGAAGGGTGGCGAGAGGGTGAAGGTCCTCTCGGCAGGAACAACGCCGGCGGACGAGCTCCACCCAGAAACTCTGACTGTACTCGGCGAGATGGGGCTTGAGCCTATTTCGTCGGTGCCCCAGTTCCTAGAGCCCGAGGACGTCGAAGCTTCCGACTGGGTGATCACCATGGGGTGCGGAGAAACCTGCCCAATCTTCCCTGGCGTGCGTTACGAAGATTGGGACGTCGAGGATCCGTCCAGTCAGCCGATCCACAAGGTCCGTGAGATTCGTGATGACATAGAGGCGCGCGTGGATGATCTCCTCGCACGTCTTTAGCACGTGCGGCATTGACTTCTAACACGTGCTGCATAGAGCGGTAGTACCTAACCGCTCAACAACGGGGCGGAACCGCGTAACGCGCTCTCGCCCCGCTGTCGTCGTTGAAAAGATAACCCTTACTTCGTGGAACCCTGCAGGAGGGCGTTGACGAAATACTTCTGGCCCGCAAAGAACACGAGCAGTGGGATGATCATCGACAGGAACGCGCCAGCAGCGAGAATGTCGATGTTTGAGGAGAATAGGCGGAGCTGCTCGGATAGCGCGACTGTGATTGGCTTGTCTTGCGGGCCTGCGAAGATGAGGGCCACAAGCATGTCGTTCCAGGACCACAGGAACTGGAAGATCGTCAGCGACGCAAGCGCTGGTGCTCCCAGCGGCAGTGCGATGAGCGTGAAGATGCGCATCTCACCCGCGCCGTCGAGGCGTGCGGCCTCCATGAGCTCTGGAGAGATCTGGCGGAAGTAGTTACGCATCAAGAACACCGCGAACGGGAGACCGAACGCCGTGTGGAACAAGATGACGGCCCACCGGGTTCCGAAAATCCCGACGGTGCCAAACATCTGGGCCAGTGGAATAAACGACACCTGCAGTGGCACAGCCATGAGCCCGACGATGATCGTCAACAGCGCTGTGCGGCCCGGAAACTCAATCCACGCTAGCGCGTAGCCAGCCATCGCGCCGATGAACACTACGAGTAACGTAGACGGCACCACGATGAGCACCGTATTCCACAGCGAGTTCATCATAGAGTCGTTGCTCAAGATGGACTGGTAGTTGCTCCACGTCCACTGTTGGAAGTTGTCGAAGATCGTCCACCAGCCGGTCTGCGCGTTGTCTTGAGGTGAACGCACAGACTGGAAGAACAGGCCAATTGTGGGCATGAGCCACATAGCGGCCACGAGTAGTAACACGACGTTGACTACGGAATTCGACAGCGCCTTATTAATATGCTCGCCAAGCGTGCGTTTGCGGCCCGCCTGGGAAACGTGGGCGCTGCCGTGCGGCGGTTTGGTCACGTCGGGTTCCTGCGGGTCCATAGCTTTGACTTCAGTGGTTGTCATGATTAGTTCCCCTTCCTGAAGTTACGGACCTGCCAGAGCATGAACGGCAAAACCATGAGCACGAGCAGGACCGCGAGCGCAGAGCCCATGCCGTAGTTGTAGTTGCCGAACTGCTTCCACATCTCGACAGCCACAACGGTGCCGACTTCCTTTGATTGGCCGGGTGGGATGACGTAGACGAGAT
>JBHWRK010000192.1:0-6219 GCA_043426715.1 Trueperella sp.
GTAGTCATGCTGTCCGGCGAGACGTCGATCGGCAAATACCCGGTGATCTGTGTGGAGACGATGGCTTCGATCATCCAATTCACCGAGGAGCATGGCCTTGAATCAATCCCGAAGATCGGAAATCTCCACCGAACCCGAAACGGCGTGATCACGCGCGCTGCAGTAGACATCGGTGAGGCGTTGGGAGTGAAGTACTTGGCGGTCTTTACTTCCTCGGGGCAGACAGCCCGTCGCATGGCTCGACTCCGTGCGCGCATTCCATTGCTCGTTTTCACTCCTAAAACACATGTGCGTCAGCAACTCGAACTCACGTGGGGCGTTCAGACGGCCATTACACCTCAGGTGGGTAACACTGACGAGATGGTCGAGCAGGTGGACGTCATGCTCCGGGAAAAGGGACTGGCCGAAGATGGTGACCGCGTGGTGATCGTCTCGGGCATGCCTCCGGGCCAAGTTGGATCTACTAACACTATTCGTATCCATAAGATGGGCGAGACGTTCCGCAAGTAGGCAATGCGCAGGAACACGTGTGAGGAATCTCCGCCTTCGGGCGGAGTATTTCTTTCCATTTTCCACGTATGATCAGATATGCCCACTGCTCCGGTGGTGGAATCGGCAGACACACTGCACTCAAAATGCAGCGCTGAAAGGCATGCGGGTTCGAGTCCCGCCCGGAGCACTCACATGTGCAAGACCAACGAATGACGCCACCGTCCCTGCATGGATTTGCAACAATAGTGAAAAATGTGACCAGTTGAGCACCGAATACTTCAGTGCGATCGGAGGAACGCGTGAAAGACGCAGGAGCGGGCGCAAAGATCGAGCGGATTGAGGATGATATTGATCCGTCGACCGTTCGGGCCCTCGTGATTGAAGACGAAACGCTTATTCGTCTCGATATCGTTGAGACGCTTGAAGAAGCCGGCTACCACGTTGTAGCTGAAGGCGCCACCGGCGATGAGGCTATAACTCTCGCGGAAAAACACGAACCTGACCTCATCGTTATGGATGTGAAGATGCCCGGCATGGACGGTATTACCGCAGCTGAGCGCATTTTAAATGAACACCAGACGGCGATCGTCATGCTAACGGCGTTTTCGCAGAAGGAACTCGTGGAGCGTGCTCGCGATGCGGGCGCGATGGCGTACGTGGTCAAGCCATTCACACCCGAGGATCTTGTTCCAGCTGTAGAAATAGCGCTGTCTCGGTCGCGCGAGATTGCTTCGCTCGAAAAAGAAGTCGCATCGCTGGCAGATAAGTTCGAGACGCGCAAGCGCGTGGATCAGGCTAAGGGGCTCCTTCAGGAGAAGATGGGCCTCACAGAGCCGGAGGCATTTCGCTGGATTCAAAAGACGTCGATGGATCGTCGCCTAACGATGCGTGAGGTGGCCGACGCCGTTGTTGAACAGGTGGGCGGCAAGTAAATTGGTCTACGCGCCGGATGGCGTGATGTAGACGCAGGTTAGGCGGCCGGAAGCTGTGAGGTTTCCGGCCGTATCAGTAACGTCGATCAGCGCGGTGAGTGCGGAGCGCCCAGCTTTGAGCACTGTAGCCTTGGCGCGCACAAGGTCCGACGTGTTTGGCCTGAGGTTCGAAACAGAGAGTTCTGTGCCAACGCCGATCTTGCCCTCGGGTGCGTTCGAATTCGCAAGTAGCGAGCCGGCGTGTTCGACGACGATGCCGTTGACACCGCCGTGTACCATTCCGTACGGCTGACGCACGGCGTGGGTGGGCATTTCGATGACACACTCTTCAGCGGTGTTTGTGACCACCGTAATTCCGAGGGTGACGGCTAGTTCAGTCAAGTTTTTGCTCATAAACCAAGTATAGAAGCCTCGCACTGAAACCTGTCCGCTCGCCGCGATAGGCTAGAGCACGTGAAAGACAAAACTCTTCTTGTGCTTGATGGCCATTCGCTCGCGTTTCGTTCCTTTTTCGCTCTGCCGGCGGATTCCTTTCTAACTGATCAGGGGCAGTACACCAATGCAGTGCACGGCTTCCTGTCCACGCTTCTCAAGCTCGTGGCTGACCACTCGCCCACACACATCGCGGTGGCATTCGACCTGCCGGGCGGGACGTTCCGAACTCGAGAGTATGCCCAGTACAAGGCCGGCCGAGCAAAAACGCCGGAAGAGTTCAAAGGCCAGATTTCTGTCATTCAAGAAGTCTTGGATGTCATCGGTGTGCCTTGGCTGACGTACGAAGATTATGAGGCTGATGACATCGTGGCCACGCTGGCTACTCACGGTGAAAAGGAGGGTATGGACGTCTTCATCTCCTCGGGTGATAAAGACACATACCAGCTAGTCGATGAAACGATCACGTTGTTATACCCGATGCCCCGTTCGCAAATGGCGGTCTACACGCCTGACGTTGTCAAGGAGAAAACTGGTGTGACACCGGATTTATATCCGGATGTGGCCGCACTTGTTGGTGAGAACGCAGACAACCTTCCGGGTGTGCCACTGTGGGGTGAGAAGACTGCCGCCAAGTGGCTCAACCATTACGGCTCGCTCGAGGTACTACTGGAGAATGCCGACGAAGTCGGTGGCAAGACGGGCCAGAATCTTCGCGACAATATTGATAAGGTGCGCCGCAACCGTAAGCTGAACGATCTTGTGCGCGATTTGCCGATCGTGGAGGATCTGGACGAGCTCAAGCCGGTGGGCGTTGATCGCGAAAAAATGCATGAGCTTTTCGACACCCTGAACTTCACCACGATGCGCGAGCGAGTGCTCAAAGAGCTACCCATGGACGATGGCGAGCCTGGTACGAAGGACGAGCGAGTAGACGTTTTCGAGCCGAAGCTCGTCGCTGCGGGAACCCAACCGCTTGCAGAGTTTTTGACCGCTCACGAAGGTCCCTGGGCCCTTGATCTCGAGGGTGATCGTCGCCCTCGACGCGGAGACGTCCAACAGTTTGCGATTGCGGCCTCAGATCGCGCCGTATTTTATGGGGACAAGCCTGACCTCGATATTGAGGACGAGAAGGCACTGGTTTCGCTCCTTGAAGATCCAGCGCAGAAAAAGATCGGCCATGGCATGAAGGGCATCGCACACGCGTGGGCCGGAGTCGGCATTAACCTCGAGGGAATCGTGGCCGACACTGAGATCGAGGCCTACCTGCTTCATCCCGACCAGCGCAGGTATGACATCGAAGATCTCGCCCAGCGCTACCTCAGCTATGACCTTGAAGCACTCACGAGCGCTGATGAGACTCTCGGTATTGGAGCCGACGGCCAGCTGGTCGAGAGCACCATCGCTCCTCGCGCGGCCGTCTTGCACGACCTGAGAGCAGCCTTTGAAAAGGCCCTCGAGACTGTGGACTCAACGGGCGTGCTTGTGGATCTTGAGATTGCTGTGGCAAAGCTCCTTTTTGACATGGAAAACGCTGGCATCGCGGTCGATCAGGATCTGCTCGATGCTTTGTACCACGATTTCAATACTCGAGTGGAAGATGCTGAAGATCGCTCGCACACCGCGATCGGGGATGACTCAGTCAATCTGTCGAGTCCGAAACAGCTCCAGGAAGTGCTGTTCGACCGGCTCAATCTGCCGAAGACGAAGCGCACGAAATCGGGATACACGACCAACGCGGACGCGCTGGCGGACTTGCTCGTTAAGATTGCTCCACGCGAAGACGACGATGCTCGTGCAGGTCAGGAGTTCCTCGCCGGACTCATGGATCACCGTGAGGCGATCAAGCTTCGTCAGTCGGTCGAGGGCCTGCAACGGGCGATTCTCGACGACGGGCGTGTCCACACGACCTTCCAGCAGACGGTGGCAGCTACCGGGCGACTCTCATCCACGGACCCGAATCTGCAAAACATTCACACCCGGACTGAGGAAGGCCGCCAAATCCGTGGAATCTTCGTACCGGGCGAAGGCTTCGACTACCTGATGACGGCCGACTATTCGCAGATTGAAATGCGCCTCATGGCGCACCTGTCCGAGGATGAGGATCTTATCCAAGCGTTCAACGACGGCGCGGATCTCCACAATTATGTGGCTGGCCGCGTGTTTGGTATCGACGAGGACGCGGTGACGGGGGAGCAGCGCTCAAAGATCAAAGCCATGAGCTATGGCCTTGCCTACGGGTTGTCGGCCTATGGGCTCTCTCAACAGCTTCGAATCTCGGTCGGCGAGGCCGATCGATTGATGAACGATTATTTTGAGCGCTTCGGTGCGGTGCGCGACTACCTTGATGCCGTCGTCGTTCAAGCTCGCAAGGATGGCTTCACCTCCACGATCATGGGGAGGCGCCGGTATCTGCCAGGCTTGACAAGCCAGAATCGTCAGGTCCGTCAGGCTGCCGAACGCATGGCATTGAACGCTCCGATCCAGGGTTCGGCGGCGGACATTATTAAGTACGCGATGGTGCTTGTTCAGGACGCCATCGACCAGGCCGGCCTCAAATCGCGCATGTTGCTACAGGTGCATGACGAACTCGTGTTTGAGATGAAAGCGGACGAGGCTGACGTGCTCGAGAAAATTGTGCGTGAACAGATGGGCCAGGCAGCTGAACTCAGTGTCCCGCTATCAGTGGGCATTGGAGTGGGCAGAAATTGGCGAGACGCCGCGCACTGACTGCAACGTCGTGAGGCTGCTGTGTACTCACGGCGTATGAGACCTGTGGCTACGGGAGCCACACCGTGAGGTCTGGGCGGTCTTACTTTGCCGGAGCCTCGTCACAAACTGAGATCGTCGAATCTGGAAGCGACCGCACGATTGGGATGCCGAAGATTGTCTAAGGCGGAGCTTCAGAATTCCGAAACGCTCCAGCTTGTCATTTTGCGCTTGATGTTTCAGGCTCTGTGAAACTGCGCTCCCAGAGGTGTATCGCTCTTAAATTCAGAAACTAATCGCCCGGCTCGAGAAAATGATCGTGCCGGGAACACGTGCCGATCGCACAGGTCCCCACGCGCCCCACACGACCTTCCTGCCAGCAGGCCACTCGGGTTCCACACACTCTTCAAGTGCGAAACCTGATTCAGTGAGGGCGTTGATGTGATCGGCGAGCGTGTGATGAAAGTTCGCGTACTCGAGTTCGCCGTTCTCGAAGCGTTCGATGTAGGGCGTGCGGTCCCAATAGGAGCGACTGACGTGAAACGACGTCGGATCATCGGCGAAGATCCATTTCGTGGGATGTGAGCACGAAAACACCCACCGGCCTCCAGTTTTCAGCACTCGATGCACCTCGCGATGCAGGTCCGTGAGGTCCTCGATAAAGTCGATCGCGCCCAAGCTGGTGAAGATCACGTCGAATGTGGAGTCCTTATAGGGTAGGACCCGAGAATCAGCAACCTCCAATGGAAAGTCCACGTCGTGTTTGACGTTGAGGTGGCGGGCCATTTCGATCATTCCTGGAGCGATATCGCACGCGGTGACGTCTAGTCCAAGACTTGCAAGATAGCGCGAGCACTGTGCCGCGCCGGAACCCACCTCGAGGATAGAAGCGCCCCGAAGCTTTAAGGGCGAGCCGAGCAATTCGACGTCGTTTTCTCTCAGCCCTTCGGGACCCCAGATGAAGTCCGTCTCGCCGAGCACCTCGCCAAATTCGGATAAATAATCGTCCACGTTGTCGGACCACCACTGGCTGTTGGCACGACCGGGATCGTCGGTGTGATGTAGGGGGATGAAACCAGCGGTCAACGAAGCCTCCAAGTGTGTTCAAATCGGCATTCATGGCCTGTTTCACGCTTGCTCATCGGCGCTGTGAGCCCGTAAACTAGGCAGTTGGTGCCAAAACCCTGCACTGGGTTTGGGGCCACGAACAATTGTCCATATCCATTCTAGTAATAATTTCGGAGTCACCAACTCTATGACCACGAACAATCAGACCTCCACGGAGGTCGCGATCAACGACATCGGCACAGAAGAAGAACTCATTGCCGCTGTCGACGAAACAATCAAGTACTTTAACGATGGCGACATCGTTGAAGGCACCGTAGTCAAGGTCGACCGGGACGAAGTCCTTCTCGACATCGGCTACAAGACCGAGGGTGTTATCCCCTCCAAGGAACTTTCCATCAAGCACGACATCGACCCTGATGATGTTGTCGAAGTTGGTGACCAGATCGAGGCTCTCGTTCTTCAGAAGGAAGATAAGGAAGGCCGCCTCCTCCTGTCCAAGAAGCGTGCACAGTATGAGCGCGCCTGGGACAAGATCGAAGAAGTCAAGGAAGCCGACGGTGTTGTTACCGGTACGGTTATCGAGGTC
>JBHWRK010000193.1:0-5297 GCA_043426715.1 Trueperella sp.
CTACTCATGAAGCCGTGGGTGTGTCAAGCCCTATCAAAAATTATTTGAGATCGGGCGCACCGGCTCCGAGCACAAAAAGGGCCGGTTCGCGCCGCAACACGAACCGGCCCACACACGTCGCTTTTTAAACGAGGATAAACACCAGCCACGTGAGCAGGAATCCTACGACGCCGAAAACGGTACTGAGCAAGGTCCACGTCCGTAGACCATCTTTCACACTCAATCCCAGGTACTTCGTGACAATCCAGAAACCGGAGTCATTGATATGCGACAGACCAAGGCCGCCGAACGCAATCGCGAGAGTCACGAGCACGATCTGGAGATCGCTGTAGCTCGCGGCGGCAATCGGCTCCGCCATCAACCCAGCCGACGTCAGGATCGCCACCGTCGCAGAACCCTGCGAGGCACGAAGCGCCGAGGAGATCAAGAATCCCGCCAAGATGATCGGCATATTCATCTCAACGAGCGTGCCCGCTAACGCCTTTCCGATACCTGACTGCACGAGCACGTTCGCGAACACGCCTCCAGCACCGGTCACGAAGACGATGACAGCCACATCCGGCAAAGCCGAGTCCAACACGGAACCGCGCTTTTCAAGACTCCAGCCCAACTTCGACCCAACCACCAAATAAGCCACAATGACACCCGTGAGGAGTGCAATTGCGGACGAACCAACCATGGACAGCCAGCGCTGGGCCGTACTCCCCTCCTCGAGCATCATGTTGCCAACGGTTCCCAGCATGATCTGCAAGATCGGCAAGAGGATGAGGATAACGACCGTTCCCGCACCAATATTTTTCACCCGGGTTTTCACGGAGTCGATAGCGACTTTTGCACCATCAGCCACGGTGACTTCTTCCGTTCTCATAGCGGGCGAATCCAGTAAGGAAATCGCGTCGGTAGGAACAATCTTGGCAGCCATAAATCCGATCGTCGCCGTCACCGCCGCGATCGGCAGTCCGATTGCAAGCATCATTCCAACGTCAGCTCCGGTAATTCCCGCCGCAGCAACTGGACCCGGATGTGGCGGGAGCGCCACATGCACGGTCAGGAGCGCACCGGCAACCGGTAGCCCAATTTTCAGCGGGTTAATGTTAGCAACCCGTGCGAAGCCAAAGATGATCGGCGCCAAGATAATGAAGCCGACGTCAAAGAAGATCGGAATTCCAACGACGAACGCCGCCGCGGTCACGGCCGCGATCACGTGTTTCTCGCCGAGTGCCCTCGTAAAAGAGTGCGCGAGCGCATCCGCACCGCCAGCCACTTCGATTACTCGACCCAGCATCGCTCCGAGGCCGACCACGATCATGACCGACCCGAGAGTGTTACCCATACCCTCCTGCATGACGGGAACGACGTTTTCGATCGGAATCCCAGTCGCGAGCGCAGTTCCAACTGCAACAAGAAGCAACGAGACGAATGCTGACATCTTGACCTTGATGACCAAGAAGAGCAGGACGACAATAGCGCCAATCGCTATCCCCAGTAATGTTCCGGTTCCCATAATTCAACCCTTTCGGTGCGCTTAGGCGCGAGTATCGGGAGCGATGACGTTGACGACCGACGAGTCGTCCATCGCGGCCTGACCGTTTGCCAAACCCAAGAGATATTCCTGTTCGGCAGCGGCAGCGACCGGCACGGCGATGCCAACGGACTTGGCGGCGTCCGTAACAATCCCCATGTCTTTGACGAAAATATCTAGGCGAGACTTCACCTCAGCGGTCTCACCGTTGTACGCCTGGATTGCCCGCGGACCGCGGTCGCCGAGCATGAACGATTCCGCCGCACCCGACATCAGCGCCTTGAGCGCGACCTCTTGGTCGAGTCCCAATTTGCCGGCGAGAGCGAGCGCTTCTGCGGCAGCGGCAATGTGAACGCCACACAGTAGCTGGTTGACGGTCTTCATGCTCTGACCCTTGCCCGGCTCCTTGCCAACCCATACGAGGGTGGAGGCCAAGGCGTCCAGCACGGGCTTGGCGAAGTGGTACTCCTCCTCGTAGGCGCCAACGGTGACCAGCAGGTCACCTTTTCCGGCTCGCACAGGCCCACCCGACACGGGCGCATCGATGAGGCCGATTCCCTGCTCTTTGAGCTGTGCGGCAATTTCTTGAACCGCGACGATCCCGATGGTGGAGGTGAGCAGTATTGCGGAGCCTGTCTTCATGACCGGCGCCACCCCAGCCTCGCCATACAACATGTCGTCGAGTTGTTCGCGGCTCCGCACGGCGACGAGGACGACGTCGGCATCACTGCACGCTTCGCGCGCGGATACCGTCTTGGACACCCCTCGCTCGGCCGCAAGATCCATGCGGTCGGTGGAAATGTCGTACCCGACCACATCAAACTTGTCGGCGAGCCATGTTGCCATTTCGAGGCCCATCGCACCAAGGCCTACTACTGCAATCTTCATTCTTCTCTCCTTTGAGAATTGTGAACGGTTCGATGACGCCGATCGTCACGAACCGGAATCTTTCTGCGTGTTTTACTCTGAAAGTTTGTCGACAACGTCCGCGAGCGATTCGTCGTCGCCAACATTGCCTGCAAATACGATGTACGGAATTCCAGCAGCGGGGCCGTCCTGACCCGACCACAGCGAGACGATGCCCGGGAGCATCGGACCAATCACCAGGGCCCGCCTGATCTGCAAACCCTTGGAGGCAGTATCCGACGACGTAATTCCGCCCTTCGCGACCACAAAGCGAGGCGGGTTCTCCGCGAGGATCTTCTGCACGACGTCGACGACGGCCGCCGACACCTGTCTGGAAATGTCAAGAGAGCTGTCAGCATCGTCGCCCGTGATGAGCTTTCGCGACGTGCGGACCACGACGTTACCTGAATCAAGCGCGGAAATAGCCTCCCGCGCAACCTGCTCAAGGTGGTCGGTGCGTCGCTGCGGATCCACAACCTTTGCCACATCGATTTCGAGCTCGACGGGAGAACGGCGGTGGCGGAGGTGGTCGAGCTGGCGAGTGGTAAGCCCAACATGTGAGCCGACGACGATCAGACCACCTTTTGCGAGTTCGGCTGAACCGCGCGACATCGCAATTTCTTCTACAGTGAGCGGATCATGGACGGCCTGCCCGATTCGGGCACGCACAAATGGCGGACCTACTCGATACACGAAGCGCGATCCCGAGGCCTCAGCCTCGATGAGTGCGAGGGCGAGGAGGCGAAGATCCTCCTCGGTCACGATATCGACGACGATCGCGATTCCGTTCTTGGCCGATGTCAGCTTGTCAACGGTACGTTCCTTACTTTCACGCAAAGTGGTCAGGTCGATGACGATAACGGATTCGGCGGGCATGTCTCCGCCGGTCTTTTCTTCGACCCACTCCGGCAAATTCGAGGATTCGTAGCCGAAGGTTGCATCCTTGGCGAATTCTGTTTCGCCCACTGGCACGAAACCGCTTGCCATTGATCCTGCGTAGTGCGTCGCGCCAATCGTTATCCGCCCGGCATCTCCAAATGCGGGAACAACGACAATGCCGTCAGCCCCCGCCCCGGTCGCCGTCTCCAATTCCTCGGATATCGTTGCTGGTTCAAGTGGGAAATGCCCGCGCAACGTGGAGTCCGAACGAGAGACGAAAGCGACGGTCGTTCCCGATTCCTCGGCCGAGGCGAGCGCGGAGCGCACAACCTCCCGATTCACGCATTCAGCATCATGTGGCGAAAGCGATCGCGAATTGGTCATGACGTAGACGGCAGCCTTGCCCGTGGAGTAGGCCCAGTCAAAGTCTTCCTTTTCCCAACTGGTCAAGACGGGAAGATCCGCAACCGATTGGGTACCGGTGGGATCGTCGTCGAGCACGACGTAAACGGTGTTGTCCTCCGCTTGTACACGTGCCTGGCGAACAGTTTCAGCGCTAACGTGGACATCTTCCGGATAGCCCGCCAAGAGTTCTTCTAGATTTTTCATGACACCCCTTTGTGATCAGACCTCTGAGGTCTTGAATGAGGGTACGTGACTGCGCACCGCTTTGGCAAGCATTTCTCACAATTCCCCCACGGGGATTCGCCCAGCGAACGCTAAATCAGCTCGAGATCCTGTTTCGTCTGGGTCATATGAGCGCGCATCGCGTTCTTTGCGGCGCTCGCATCCCCCGCTTCGATCGCAGCAAAAATGGTTCGGTGATGCTCGCGAGCGCGCTCGCGCACCTCGGGGATCGCCGTCGTCGCACGCCGCGAACGCATAAGCGGCGACTCCAGCACAGTCATGATGGTCTGCAAGAACGGATTGGCCGAGGCCGCAACGACGTCCGAATGGAATGCGATATCTGACATGAGGGCGGCTTCGACGTCACCCGATTCGAGGGCTGCATCGAACTCGTCGAGGTGAGCGCGCATCGCCACAAGATCGGCGTCCGTGCGGTTCGCCGCCGCAAGGCCGCAGGCACCGACCTCGATCATCCGGCGAACCTCGATGAGCTGCTCACCGAGTTGGCGCGGCGCGGTTGTTTTGCCGAGCACCTCGATGATGGTGGGCAGATCCGTCCACTCGTCGATCGAGGCCACGTAGGTGCCGCGCCCGTGCACCACGCGCAGCACCCCGCGATCTTTGAGCACGCGCACGGCCTCGCGCATGGTGAGGCGGGAGATCCCAAGCTCGGCGGCTAGTTCCGCCTCGGGCGGGAGGGCTTCGCCATCCTTCAAGTCGCCGGCCGCGATGCGGTCAACGATGTCCTGCACCGCTTTAGAACTCAGGCTTTGGCTCATCTCACTCCCCCATCACAGTCTAGAGCTGTACACACTACACCTACCAAAACGGGCGGGGAACTGACCAGTGCCAGTTCCCCGCCCATTGAGTTGTGCGCTAGTTGCGCGAGTTGAGGATTGCGATGATGCGCAGAACTTCGATGTAGATCCACAGGATCGTCATGACGATGGCGATGCCCGTCGTCCATGCGAACTCCTTGGGTGCACCGTTCTCGATCGCGATGTTGATGTCCTCGAAGTCGGCGATCAACATGTAGGCGGCGACGAGAATCATGACAGCGCCGAGGACGACGCCCAGCGGGATGCCGGCGATCTCGTAGCCGCGCATGCCCCATGCCTGGTTGTCGAACACGCCGAACAGCATGAGCACGAGGTTGGCCAACGAGAAAATGAGGTAGCCAAGCATGACCGTGAGGATGATCTTGCGGCCCTTGGAAGAGGTGCGAACCGCACCCGAGTAGTGAAGCGCGTATGTGACGCCCACGATAATCGCGGTCGCCATCACCGTCTGAACTGCGATGCCAGGAATGATCTGCTCAAAAGCCGCCGTGATGGCGCCAAGCGCAATTCCTTCGAGCACCGAG